>JAGXSN010000182.1 GCA_018333815.1 Sulfuritalea sp.
AGACGCCCAGCCTCGCCTGCGAGGTGACCCTGCAGCCGCTGGCGCGCTACGACCTCGACGCCGCGATCCTGTTTTCCGACATCCTCACCGTGCCCGACGCGATGGGGCTGGGCCTGTATTTCGCCGAGGGCGAAGGGCCGAAGTTCGAGCGGCCGCTGCGCGAGGAATGGGCGATCCGCGACCTGACGGCGCCCGATCCCTACGACCATCTGCGCTACGTGCTGGACGCCGTCGCCGAGATCCGTCGCGCGCTGGCGAACAGCGTGCCGCTGATCGGCTTCTCGGGCTCGCCCTTCACGCTGGCCTGCTACATGGTCGAAGGCGGCTCGTCCGACGATTTCCGCCGGGTCAAGACCATGCTCTACGACCGGCCCGATCTGCTGCATCGCATCCTTGCGGTCAACGCCCGGGCCGTGACCGACTACCTCAACGCCCAGATCGAGTGCGGCGCGCAGGCGGTGCAGATTTTCGATACCTGGGGCGGGGCGCTCTCGCACGCCGCCTACGAGGAATTCTCGCTGGCCTACATGAGGCAGGTGATCGACGGCCTGAAAAAGACCCACGACGGCGAGCGGATTCCCTGCATCGTGTTCACCAAGGGCGGCGGCCAGTGGCTCGAGAAGATCGCGGCTTCCGGCTGCGACGCGGTCGGCCTCGACTGGACCACCGATCTCGGGGCTGCCCGCCGGCGCGTGAATGGCAAGCTGGCGTTGCAGGGCAACATGGATCCGCTGACGCTGTTCGCCTCCCCGGAAGCGGTGGCGCAGGAGGCGACGCGCATCCTCGACGGCTACGCGGCGGCGGGTGGCGGCAATACCGGGCATGCGTTCAATCTCGGCCACGGCATCAACCAGCACACGCCGCCCGAAAGCGTCACGGCGCTGGTCGAAGCGGTGCACGCCCACCGGCGCGAATGAGCCAAACGGAAAGCCGCTGAGCGCCGGCCTCGCGGCGCCGGTCCGCTCGCGCAGCCGCATCCCGAGAGGGATTTGCCCGGCATCGGCAAGCGACTTATGCACAGCAGGGCGTTGCGCGCGCCAGGATCGCGGTCATGGGCAGGCTGTCATACAGATTCGCTCAACTCATTGTTTAAACGCGACTATCTTGATGACAAATATTTCTCCTATATGACTTTTTCAGGAAAATCAAGAGGACAAATAAAAGTCGCCTCCCGTTATTCACAAAATTATCCACATGCCGGGGCCTAATATCAAAAAACACTTATCCGGCAAGTGATTAAGGTGATTAATTAAGAATCGATCGAAGGAAGCGCCCTAAGTGAACCTGGTTCGCATCGCCCTCGATGTTCCCCTGCCGCGGTCGTTCGACTACCGGCTGACGGCGCCGGCAGCCGCCACGACCGGACGCTTGGCGTGGGCGCCGTTCGGATCGGGAAACAAGATCGGCGTGGTCTTGGGCGAAGTTGAACGGAGCGACCAGCCGGCCGAAAAGCTGAAGTCCGCCGAACTCATCGACGGCCTGCCGGCGCTGCCTGCCGACTGGATCGAGCTTTGCCGCTTCTGCGCGCGCTATTACCATCACCCGCTCGGCCAGGTCATGGCCTTCGCGCTGCCGCCGCTGCTGAGAAAAGGCAAGCTGCCGCGTGCGCTGAAGCCCAAAGTGTTCGGCTTCGCCGAATCCCTCGCCTCGCTCGGGACCGCCACTACGTGGCGTCCTGCGCCCTTCGGGCGGGTCGGCGCTGGCGAGACGGCAGAAGGCCGGCGAGCCTCCAATATGGAGACGGTGGAGACGGCGCCGAGCAGCAACGTGGCGACCGCCGACCAGTCAGCCGCCATTGCCGCCATCGGCAACGCGAGTGGCTTCCGGACTTTCCTGCTGCACGGCGTCACCGGCAGCGGCAAGACCGAGGTCTATCTGCGCGCCATCGCGGCCGTCCTCGCGCGCGGCGGACAGGCGCTCATGCTCGTCCCCGAGATCGCGCTGACGCCGCAACTCGAATCCCGTGTGAGCGCCCGCTTTCCACGCAAGAACGTGGTGTCGGCCCACAGCGGTGTGGCGGATGCCGCGCGCGCGCGCGCCTTCCTGTCCGCGCTCGACGGATCGGCGGACATCGTGCTCGGCACGCGGCTCTCGGTCTTCATGCCGCTGCCGCGCCTCGCGCTGATCGTCGTCGACGAGGAGCACGACGCCTCCTTCAAGCAGCAGGACGGCCTGCGCTACTCGGCGCGCGACGTGGCGATCTACCGCGCGCACCAGCGTGGCATCCCCATCGTGCTCGGTTCGGCCACCCCCTCGCTCGAAACCTTCCACCATGCCGAGAGCGGCCGTTACACCAAGCTCGAACTGCCGGAACGCGCCGTGGCCGCCGCCGAGCTGCCGAGCGTCGCCACTGTCGATACGCGCAAGCAGAAATTGCAGGACGGGCTTTCCGCCGAGCTGATCGCGGCGGTGGGCGAGCGTTTGCGGCGCGGCGAGCAGAGCCTGCTGTTCCTCAACCGGCGCGGCTACGCGCCCGTGCTGGCCTGCCCGGCCTGCGGCTGGATCTCGCACTGCCGGCGCTGCGCCGCCAATCTCGTGCTGCACCTCGCCGACCGCCGGCTGCGCTGCCACCATTGCGGGCTCGAGATGGCGATTCCCCATGCCTGTCCCGATTGCGGCAACCTCGACCTGCAGCCTTTCGGGCGCGGCACGCAGCGGCTGGAGGAGCGGCTTGCCGCGCTGTTTCCGGAAGCGCGCATCCTGCGCATCGACCGCGACTCGGCCGACTCGCCGAAAAAATGGCAGGCGCTGCTGGCAGCGATCCATGCCGGCGAGGCCGACATCCTGGTCGGCACGCAGATGCTGGCGAAAGGCCACGATTTTCCGAAACTCACGCTGGTCGGCGTGGTCGGGGCCGACGCCGCGCTCTTCGCCGCCGATTTTCGCGCGCCGGAACGGCTGTTCGCGCAACTCATGCAGGTGGGCGGGCGCAGCGGTCGCCACGACCTGCCGGGCGAGGTGCTGATCCAGACCGAGTATCCCGACCACCCGCTCTACCGCGCGCTGCGCGATCATGATTACGCCGCCTTCGCGCAGGCGCAGCTGGCGGAGCGCGAGGTCGCGGGTTTCCCGCCCTTCACCTTCCAGGCCATGCTGCGCGCGGAAGCACCCGAATTGAAACAGGCACTCGATTTCCTCCATGCCGCCGTCGAGCGGGCGCCGGCCTTTGCGGAGGTGCTGCGCTATGACCCGGTGCCGATGCGCCTCGCGCGCCTCAAGAACCGCGAACGCGCGCAACTGCTCGTCGAGTCGCGCAGCCGGCCGGCCCTGCAGGGATTCCTGACCGCATGGATGGAAACGCTTTACGGCCTGAGGACGCCGCGCGAACTGCGCTGGCATCTCGACGTCGATCCGCTGGAGTTTTAGCGCCTCGGCTATGATGCGGCATTCATATCCTTAGCCGCGCCATGCCGCTGACCTGGTCCGAGATACGCACCAACGCCCAACGTTTCGCCCATGACTGGGCCGGCGTGAGCTCGGAGCGTGCCGAAGCGCAAACCTTCTGGAACGAATTCTTCGCCGGCTATCGTCGCCAGAAGGTGCGCGAGCAGGACCCGATCAACGTCGAGGCCGTGCAGAAGATGGGCGATCTGCACGATCTGCTCAAGCGCGATGGCTACGACGGCCATGCCCTTGAAGTTTTTCTCGTCCGGCTGCTGTTCAGCCTGTTCGCCGACGACACCGGCATCTTCCAGCCCAAGGACGCGCTGCAGGATCTGGTCGAGAACCACGCGCAGGAGGATGGTGCCGATCTCGGCGATCAGCTGGGCCGCCTGTTCGTCGTACTGAACCAGCCCTATGACAAGCGGCAGAAATCGACGCCGGAAATCTTCGCCGCTTTCCCCTACGTGAATGGCCGGCTGTTCGAGGAACGCCTCGATCCACCGGTGTTCAGCAAGGAAATGTGCGGTCTGCTGATCGACCTGTGCGGCATGAACTGGGGCATGATCTCGCCGGCCATCTTCGGCGCGATGCTCCAGGCCGTGATCGAACTCGACGCGCGCGACCGCCGGCGCCAGCTCGGCGCGCACTACACCGGCGAAGCCAACATCCTCAAGCTGATCGGTCCGCTGTTCATGGACGAACTGCGCGCCGAGTTCGAGCAGGTCAAGGCCAACAAGAACCTGCTGTTCGAATTCCAGAAGAAGCTTGCGCGCCTGACCTTCCTCGATCCGGCCTGCGGCTGCGGCAACTTTCTCGTCATCTCCTACCGCGAGTTGCGGCGGCTCGAAATCGACGTGCTCCAGGCCGCGGAAAAGCTCGGCCAGCGCTGGGGCGCACTGCCCATCGCCGTCGATGTCGATCAGTTCTACGGCATCGAGATCGAGGAATTTCCCGCACAGGTGGCGCAGGTCGCCATGTGGCTGACCGACCACCAGATGAACATCGAGGCGAGCGAAGTCTTCGGCGAGCCGATCCTGCGCATCCCGCTGGTGAAAAGCGCGCACATCCGCCACGGCAACGCGCTGCAGCTCGACTGGGCCGAGTTCGTGCCGCCGACGCGGCTGAATTACATCCTCGGCAATCCGCCTTTCGTCGGCAAACAGCACCAGACCCCGGAGCAGAAGGCCGACCTCGCGCAGGTCTGCACCGGCATCCATGGCGCCGGCGTGCTCGATTTCGTCGCCGGCTGGTATGTCAAGGCGGCGCGTTACGTCACCGCCGAGATCAATCCCTTCGGCCAGATCGTCGAGCGCGCCGCGCCGGGGCGCAAGAAGTTCAAGGACGTGCGCTTCGGCAAGGGCGAGCACGCGATGCACGACATGTTCCTCGACGCCGCCGAGGTCGAGCAGCAGGCCCGCCGCGCAGTGCGCTGCGCCTTCGTCTCGACCAACAGCATCACGCAGGGCGAACAGGTCGGCGTGCTGTGGGGCTGGCTGCTGAACCAGGGCATCCGCATCCGGTTCGCCCATCGCACCTTCAAGTGGATGAACGAGGCGCCGGGCAGGGCGGCGGTGCACTGCGTGATCGTCGGCTTCGGCGCTCAGTCAAATAATGTGCCGTCCCGCCAGCGCCGACTTTTCGAATACGAGACGCCCGACGGCGAGCCGCACGAAGTCAAGGCGGCGAGCATCAATCCCTATCTCGTCGACGCCGCCGAGACCGTACTGCCTTCGCGTCGCCAGCCGATTTCGCCCGTGCCGCCGATCGTCTTCGGCAGCATGCCCAACGACGGAGGAAACCTGTTGCTGTCCGACGCCGAGAAGCGCGAACTGCTGCGCACCGAACCGGCAGCGGAGAAATGGATTCGGCCCTTCATGGGCGCCGATGAATTCATCAACCGCGTTCCGCGCTGGTGCCTCTGGCTGGTCGATTGCCCGGCGGCGGAACTCAAGGCCATGTCCGCCGTGGCTGCGCGCGTGACTGCCGTCAAGCAATTACGCGCGGCGAGCAGCCGTCCGACGACGCGCGAACTTGCTGCGACACCCTCTCTGTTCGGCGAGATACGCCAACCCGGCGGCCCCTACCTGCTGATTCCGAGCGTTTCATCCGAGCGGCGGCGTTTCATTCCCATCGGCTTTCTGGGCGCCGATACGATCGCCAGCAACGCGACATTGATCGTTCCCGACGCCACGCCTTTCCACTTCGGCATCCTCACCTCGACCATGCACAACAGCTGGGTGCGCTATGTCGCCGGTCGACTCGAAAGCCGCTACCGCTACTCGGCGCAGATCGTCTACAACAACTTCCCGTGGCCGACCGCGCCGACGGAGAAGCAGACCGCCGACATCGCAGCCTATGCGCAGGCGGTGCTCGATGCCCGCGCCGCCGAGTTCGCCCGCGACGCGGCGACGACGCTGGCGACGCTCTACGATCCCGACCTGATGCCGCCCACGCTGGTCAAGGCCCACCGCGAACTCGACCGCGCGGTGGATGCGGCCTATGCCGCCTCCGCCCACGCGCTCGGCGTCAAGGCGAAATGGGCCACCGACGGCGAGCGCGTGGCCTTCCTGTTCGCGCTGTATCAGCGGCTGACGAATCTGCCGCAGTAAAACAATAGGTCCCAAGCGGTAAACTGCCAAGCCCGAACGAGCAAACGACGATGAGCAGCAAAGAAAACCTGATCGAAATCGAAGACCTGCATTTCGCCTACGGGTCGAACCGCGTGCTGCGCGGCGTCGACCTGGCCGTGCCGCGCGGCAAGGTGGTCGGCATCCTGGGCGTGAGCGGCGCGGGCAAGAGCACCATCCTGCGCCTGATCGGCGGCCAGATCGGGCCGCAGCGCGGCCGGGTGCGCTTCGCCGGCAAGATCGTGCATGAACTCGACAACGCGGGGCTGTACCGGCTGCGCCGCGAGATGGGCATGATGTTCCAGGCCGGCGGCCTGTTTTCCGACATTTCCGTCTATGAAAACATCGCCTTCCCGATGCGCGAACTGATCGGGTCGCTGCCGGAGGAAGTCATCCACGACCTGGTGCTGATGAAGCTGCACGCGGTGGGGCTGCGCGGCGCCAGCCGGCTGATGCCCAACGAGCTCTCGGGCGGCATGGCGCGGCGCGTGGCGCTGGCGCGCGCCATCGCGCTCGACCCGGTGCTGACGATGTACGACGAGCCCTTCGCCGGCCTCGACCCGATTTCCCTCAACGTGATTGCGCAGCTGATCCGGCGGCTCAACGACGCGCTGGGCGTCACGTCCATCGTCGTGACCTACGACGTGCCGGAAACCTTGAAGGTGGTCGATCTGGCTTATTTGATCCACGACGGCGTGGTGGTGGCCGGCGGCACGCCCGACGAGCTGCGCGGCTCGTCCGATCCCGCGGTGGCCCAGTTCATCCATGCCCGGCCGGACGGCCCGGTGGCCTTCCACTATCCCGGCGCGGCTTATGCGAGCGACCTCGGCCTGCGCTGAGCCGCGCTGCCGAACAAGAACCAGAGCCAGCCGGCCATCTGCAACACGAGCAGTCCGGCCAGGCTGATGCGGTAGGCGCTGCCGGCGGCGTAGCCGGCTGCCTGGAGACCATCGACGGCGACGCCGAACAGCCACTGGACCGCGAAGGCGCCCGCGAAGGCGCCGAAATTCAGGGCCGTGTTGACGCGCCCGGCCAGTGCGACGGGAAACTCGGCGGAGAGCAGCGCATAGGCGAGATTGCCCACCGCGAACATCAGGCCGAGGCCAGGCCAGAGCAGCCAGCTCGGCCCGATCTGCAGCACGATGCAGAGCATGACGGCCATGCCGCCGCCCATGCCGATGGCGAGCAGGCGCGCGGGGGGAAGACCTGCCCGGGCGAGTCGGCGCACCAGGAAGGCGATGAGCAGGAAGCCCACCAGCATCGCGCCGGCCATCAGCAGCAGGTGGAAGGCCGCCGCTGTGCGCGTCATGCCGTTGACCGTCATCATGAAGGGCAGTGCCCAGAGGCCCTGCAAGGCCATGAAACCGCCGACGATCATCGTGGTCTGCGGCGCATAGCGCCAGTAGGCGCGGCTGGCGAAGATCGCGCCGAGGCCGGCGAACTGCTGGCCGAAGGATTCGCGCTGCGCGCCGCCGGGCCTTTCCGGCGTGGTAAAGATCAGCGCCGCCACCGCCAGGGCGAAAACGGCCAGCGCGAGGAAGATGCCGCGCCAGCCCAGCACCGGCAGCAACGCCCCGAGCGGCGAGCTGGCCGCCAGGGCGCCGAGGCCGCCGGCCGCCATGATGGCCGCATTGAGGGAAGCCTGGCGCTCGAGCGGGAACCACAGCGAGAACGACTTGAAGCTGGCCATCAGGCAGGCCGACACGCCGAGGCCGATCAGGGCGCGCGCCACGGCGAGCTCGGACATGCTCGAGCCGAAGGCGAACAGCGCGCAGCCGAGGGCGCAGACGAGCAGGAGCGCGGCTTCGACGCGGCGCGGGCCGTAACGGTCGAGCAGGACCCCCAGGGGCAGTTGGAAGAGGCCGAAGGCCAGCAGATAGACCGAGGTCAGCAGGCCGAGGTCGGCGGCGGTCAGGCCGAGGTCGCCGCGCAGTTCGGGCGAGATGACGGCATTGGCGTTTCTCAGCAGATAGGAGAGGAAGTATCCGACCGCGAAGGGGGCGAAGATGCGCGCCCAGGGGTTGACCGCGGCGGCGCTCATCTAACGCAGCGCTCCGCGATCAATGCCGATGCGCATCGTGGTGGGCCTTCGCCCTGCGCCCCCAGACCCAGACATATTGCGTGCCGGAGGCGACGACGGTGCAGGCGACGACGAGCAGATAGGGGCCCAGCCAGGGCTCGGCGGGAATCCAGCGGTTCGCCAGCATCAGGGCGAGCGCAAGCAGCAGGAATTCGAGCACGGTGTTGAGCTTCGAGAGCCGCGTCGGCGCCATCTCGATCGACCCGACGAGCTGGCGGTAGGCCAGGGCGCCGGCGACGATGATCAGGTCGCGCAGAGTCATCAGGGCGGCGATCCAGACCGGCAGGATGCCCTGCGTGGCGAGGACCCAGGCGATGCCGAGGATGGTGAGCTTGTCGGCGATCGGGTCGAGCAGGGCGCCGAGGCGCGACCTCTGGTTGAGCTTGCGCGCGAGGAAACCATCCAGTCCGTCGCCGACGCTGGCGGCGACGAACAGCGCGAACGCCATCCCATACTCGCGCACCGCCAGCGCCCACAACAGGATCGGCAGCAGGCCGAGGCGGGCGAAGGTGATCAGGTTGGGCAGCGTCAGGATATCGGTGCGCACGCGGAGATTCTACGTGCTCGCCGTAGCGCATTGACAGGAAACCGCAAAACCCGGAGAATCCGCGTCCTTTCGCGCTGCGCCGTCGCCGCGCGCGGGCGGATTTGGGGAGTCGCCAAGTTGGTTAAGGCACCGGATTTTGATTCCGGCATACGAGGGTTCGAATCCTTCCTCCCCAGCCAGAATACCGCGAGCAGGCTCTAACGGCTGCCCGTTTCGCTTTCGGGGACGCCATGGCCTACGACAGTCTGATGATCTTCACCGGCAACGCCAATCCGAAGTTGGCGTCCGACGTCGCCAGGCGTCTCAATCTGTCAGTCGGCCGGGCCAGCGTCGGCCGGTTCTCCGACGGCGAAAGCAATGTCGAGCTGCTCGAGAACGTGCGCGGCAAGGATGCCTTCATCCTCCAGCCCACCTGCGCGCCCGCCAACGACAATCTGATGGAGCTGGTGATCCTCGTCGATGCGCTCAAGCGCGCCTCGGCCGGGCGCATCACCGCCGCCGTGCCCTATTTCGGCTACGCCCGCCAGGACCGCCGCCCGCGTTCCGCGCGCGTGCCGATCGCGGCCAAGGTGGTCGCCAACATGCTGCAGGCCGTCGGCGTGCAGCGCGTGCTGACCGTCGATCTGCACGCCGACCAGATCCAGGGCTTCTTCGACATCCCGGTCGACAACATTTACGCCACGCCGATCCTGCTCGGCGACATCTGGAGGCAGCGCCACGACGACCTGCTGGTCGTCTCGCCCGACGTCGGCGGCGTGCTGCGCGCCCGCGCGGCCGCCAAGCGCCTCGAAACCGACCTGGCGATCATCGACAAGCGCCGCCCGCGCGCCAACGTTTCCGAGGTGATGCACATCATCGGCGAAGTCGACGGCCGCAGCTGCGTGATCATGGACGACATCGTCGATACCGCCGGCACCTTGGTCAAGGCCGCGCGCGCGCTCAAGGAGCACGGCGCCAAGAAGGTGATGGCCTACTGTACCCACCCGGTGCTGTCCGGCAGCGCGATTCCGCGCATCGCCGAATCCGAGCTCGACGAGCTGGTTGTTACCGACACCATCCCGCTGCGCGACGACGCCCTCGCCTGCGAGAAGATTCGCGTCGTCTCGATCGCCGGGCTGCTGGCCGAAACCATCATCCGCATCAGCAACGAAGAATCCGTCTCGTCGCTGTTCATGGAATAAGGTTTTCTTAACCGTCCGGCCTGGTCGCGGGCAGGACATTTTTCTGGAGCACACCATGCAATTTGAGATCAACGCAACCCAGCGCGAACAGCAGGGATCGAGTGCGAGCCGCCGCCTGCGTCGCGCCGGCCGGGTACCCGGCATCCTCTACGGCGGCGCCGCCGCGCCGCAGCTGGTCGAGTTCGACCACAACGAGCTCTACCAGGCGCTGCGCAAGGAAGCCTTCCACTCTTCCGTCATCAACATGAGCATCGCCGACACCCGGCAGATGTGCCTGCTGCGCGACGTGCAGATGCACGCCTACAAGCTGCAGATCAGGCATGTCGATTTCCAGCGCATCGACGCCGATCACAAGATTCACCAGAAGGTGCCGCTGCACTTCATCAACGCCGAGATCGCGCCGGCCATCAAGCTGAGCGGCGGCATGATCCAGCACGTCATCACCGAGCTCGACGTCCGGTGCCTGCCAAAAGATCTGCCCGAGTTCATCGAGGTCGACCTCAAGGACATCGATGGCAGCCATCCGCTGCATGTCTCGGAGCTCAGGCTGCCGGCCGGCGTCGAGGTCGCGCATCATGGCGACAGCGACCCCGTGGTGGCGGCCGTGGTGATGCGCGGCACCGGGGCTTCCTCGGATGAAGTCAGCGCTGCCGCCCCGGTCGAGACCCAGGTCATCACCGAGAAAAAGCCGGCCGCCGCCGAGAAGAAGGCCGAGAAGAAGTAACCGTCTTGGTCTCCCACGCTCGCAAAACCGGCTCGCTGCCCCCCGCGGGGGGGCGCAGGCCTCCTTGGGACGGCCCTGCGGAGGCCTGATTGTCTTCGCCCTTGCGTCTCGTCGTCGGCCTCGGCAATCCGGGGTCCGACTATTCCGAAACCCGGCACAACGCCGGGTTTTGGTTTTGTGAGCGCCTCGCGCGCGAACTGGGCGCCTCGTTCGCGCGCGAATCCCGCTACCATGGCCTGGTCGCCAGGCGCCCCAAGTACAACGCGGCCGGCGCCGATTTGTATATGTTGATGCCGCAGACCTTCATGAACCGCTCCGGCCGGTCGGTGCAGGCGCTGATGCACTTCTACCGCATCCAGCCGGCCGAGATGCTGGTGGTGCATGACGAGCTCGACATCCCGCCCGGCCAGCTGCGCCTGAAATTCGGCGGCGGCCTCGGCGGCCACAACGGCCTGAAGGACATCACCGCCCACCTCGGCACGCAGGACTACTGGCGGCTCCGGATCGGCATCGGCCATCCGGGCGACCGGAACGACGTGCTGAACTACGTGCTCAAGCCGCCGCGCAAGGAAGAGGCCGGCGAGATCGACGCCGCCATCGACCGCGCCCTGCTGGCCTGGCCGCTGCTGGCGAAGAGCGAATTCAACGCCGCCACGCAGAAAATCAATGCGCGGCTCGCTGCGCCCAAAACGGAAGAACCCAAGGAAACCCCATGAGCCTCAAATGCGGCATCGTCGGCCTGCCCAACGTCGGCAAGTCCACCCTGTTCAACGCGCTGACCCAATCGGGCATCGCGGCGGAGAACTATCCCTTTTGCACCATCGAGCCGAACATCGGCATCGTCGAGGTGCCCGATCCGCGCCTCGCCAAACTGGCCGAAATCGCCAAGCCGCAGAAGGTCGTGCCGGCCATCGTCGAGTTCGTCGACATCGCCGGCCTGGTCGCCGGCGCCAGCAAGGGCGAAGGGCTCGGCAACCAGTTCCTCGCCAACATCCGCGAGACCGACGCGATCGTGCACGTCGTCCGCTGCTTCGCCGACGAGAACGTCGTGCATGTTTCCGGCAGCGTCGATCCGCTCTCCGATATCGAGGTGATCGACACCGAGCTGTGCCTCGCCGACCTGGCGACCGTCGAGAAGGCGCTGACGCGCTACTCCAAACAGGCGAAGGCGGGCGGCGACAAGGAGGCCAGGCTGCTCGTCGATGTGCTCGAAAAGTGCATGGCGCAACTGAACCAGGCGAAGCCGGTGCGCGCGCTCGATCTCTCGAAGGAAGAGTGGAACAACCTGCGTCCCTTCTTCCTGCTCACCGCAAAACCCGTGCTGTATGCCGCCAACGTCAAGGAAGGCGGCTTCGCGAACAATCCCCATCTCGACGCGGTCGTCGCGCATGCGGCCGGGGAGAATGCCGACGTCGTCGCCATCTGCGCCGCCATTGAGGCCGAGATCGCCGACCTGGCCGATGAAGACAAGCGGGTGTTCCTGGCCGACCTCGGCCAGGACGAACCCGGCCTCAACCGCCTGATCCGCGCCGCCTACCAACTGCTCGGCCTGCAGACCTACTTCACGGTCGGCCCCAAGGAAGTGCGCGCCTGGACCATCCGCCGGGGCGACACCGCGCCGCAGGCGGCGGGCGTGATCCACACCGATTTCGAGCGCGGCTTCATCCGCGCCCAGACCATCGCCTATGCCGACTTCATCGCCTGCGGCGGCGAGCAGGGCGCGAAGGAAGCCGGCAAGATGCGCGCCGAAGGCAAGGAGTATGTCGTCAAGGAGGGTGACGTGCTCAACTTCCTGTTCAACGTGTAAGCAGCCTTTCGGATGCACGCGAACCGTCGCGGACAATAAAATCACTACAGATCAATATATTGACGTGATTTTCGTGTCGTAATTGTCCGATCATTGCCGTTGTCAGCCGGGTATCAACCGGGTACGATACCGGGTATGGAGTCAAAACCGGGGCAGAAAATACCGGGTATGACTGGAAACCCGGAGATCTGCCATGTTGAACGACACCCAATGCCGGAATGCCAAACCCAAGGACAAGCCCTACAAACTGAGGGACAGCAACGGGCTGTATCTGGAAATCAAGCCCAATGGCGTCAAGGCATGGCGCTACCGCTTCGAGTTGCGCGAAGAGGGCAAGATCAAGGAGAGCGTCTTTGCCATTGGCGACTATGCCAACGCGCCCAGCGGCGAGACCCCGGAGGAAGCCAAGGCGCGGCGGGATGGCAGGCGCTTCACCTTGGCCGAGGCACGGGACGAGCGCACCAAGGCGCGGGCGCTGGTCAAGCAGGGCATCAACCCCGCGCAACATCGGCAGCTTGAGCGCATCAAGCGCGCGCAGGAGAATGCAACCACTCTTGAGGCCGTGGCCAAGGAATGGCTGGCGCTGAAGGACTGGGAGGAAATCACCAAGAAGCGCCGGCTGGATATGCTCACCCGAATCGTGTTTCCCACCATTGGCGAGTTGCCGGTAAAGCAGGTCACTCCTCCACTCATCCTCGGCATCCTCAAGAAAGCCGCCGAGAAAAACGGGGTTTCCGTCATGGAGGAAGCCAAGCGCACCCTGTTCGGCATCTTCGAGTTGGCCGCCGAAACCTTCCGCGTCGATGCCAATCCCGTGCATCAGTGGCGCGAAGCCCTGCCGAAGAACAAGACCCAACACAAGCGCCCCCTAGAGATTGCCGAGATCGGCCAACTACTGCGCGACTTCGAGGGGCACGGCGGGCGGCATGAAACCATCACAGCATTCCGCCTGATGTGGCTGACGCTGACCCGCCCCAGCGAAGCAGTCGAAGCGAAGTGGGAGGAATTCGATCTGGATGCGGCGATCTGGCGCATTCCTGCCAGTCGCATGAAGATGCGCAGGGAGCATGTCGTCCCCTTGCCCACGCAGGCGGTGGAAATGCTGCGTGCGCTGCATGGCTTGACCGGTCGCCATGCTCACTTGTTCCCGCATCGGGACGACAAGACGAAACCGATGGCGACGGCATCGTTCCGGCAGGCGTTGAATGCCCTCGGCTGGGCGGGCAAATACAGCCCCCATGCCACCCGGACAACGGGCAGCACGCGCCTGAACGAGATGGGTTACACGGCTGACTGGATCGAGCGCCAGTTGGCGCATGCCGAACCCAATGCGGTGCGGCGCACCTACAACCATGCCGAGCATCTGGCCGACCGCGCCAGGATGATGCAGCAATGGGCCGACATGCTCGATACCTGGAAAAAGGGCGACAGCAACGTAACACCAATCTTGCGAGTGGCGTAATCGGCCTTCTTTGTCCCGCAGAATTCATCTGCGAGACTGACTGACCGATACCGGATTGATACGGACGGTGTCGTGCCATGCGTGGCAAAGTTCGCGCATCGCCTGCGCTCGATTGGAGCGAACCTTACCCGACTCAAGCGGTAAGACTATTTCTGGCAGGTAAGCTCTAACCAGCTCTCGCCAGACTCGGCACTCGCCGGCAGGCTCGATGAAATCCTGTTTGCGCTAGGGAGGAAATGCTCAGCGCGGCAGACTTTCTTGGAGCACATACATGCACTCTCTGCCTGAAACTGGTTTTCTGCGTTTGCCGCAAATCATTGGCAACCCAAAAGCGGTGTCGCCAATCCCCCCGATCATCCCAGTCAAGAAAACGTGCTGGTGGGATGGCGTCAAATCCGGGCGCTTCCCCAAGCCTGTGAAACTCGGGCCGCGTGTGACCGTGTGGCGAGTCGAGGATATTCGTGCCCTGATTGCCAAGGCTTGAAAGGGGCGAGCCATGACAAAAAACAACAAGCCCCGCGACCGCTGGCACGGTGCGGGGCCGAAGACTTCCGATAGGTCGAATCATACCGGAGCCGACCCGCTGGGGGCCGGTTCAATCTCGCCAAATCGAGCCGCATCAATCGCCAGCGAAAGCGCGGATGGCAGAGGAGGTGCAAATGACAGCCCATCCTATTGAACAATTCCGCGACACCATCATCGCGGCGGGCCTGACACCTCCCGACGTGATCGAACCGGACAAACTGCATCGCTTCCCTGGCATCGGCAAGCGCAACGGCAACACGGCGGGATGGTGCAAACTCTTTGCCGACGGCATGGGCGGTAGTTTCGGCGACTGGTCCACTGGCCTGCATGAGAACTGGCAGGCGAAGCGCGACAAGCCCATGTCGGACAATGAACGGCGGGCATGGCGGCGTCAGATAGAGGAAGCGCGAAAACAGGCCGAAGTCGAGCGCGACGCGCAACACGCCGAAGCAGCGCAACAGGCGAAGCTAATCTACGGCGATGGGAAGCGCGACGAGTCCGCCGACCATCCCTATGCGATGAAGAAGCGCGTCAATCTCTTCTCGCTGGTGCGGCGTGGCGCATGGCCCCAACGCGGATGGACGGACGCCCTACTGGTTCCGCTGTTTGATGCCGCCGGGAAGCTGGCGACGCTGGAAGCCATCAACGCCGACGGCGAGAAGGACTACCTTAAGGATCATCTGAACAACCCTGCGCAATGACTGGCGCGAGGCGACCGAAACCGGATTGAAGCGACGAATGACGAGAATGCGATCATCCGCTGCCATGCGAGCCCACCGTTCCGGGGCTTTCGGCGCTCATTCGTCTGCGTTTCGCCCATCACGGACGCACCTCTCCTGCGGTCAGCAATAC
>JAGXSN010000183.1 GCA_018333815.1 Sulfuritalea sp.
GGCGGCGGCCGGCGGCGTGACGCGCCTGGTCTGCCCGCCCGACACCGACCCGCCGCTCGACGAGCCGGGCCTGGTCGAGATGTTGAGGTACCGCGCGCGCCAGCCGGGCTTCGCCCAGGTGCATCCGGTCGGCGCGCTGACCGTCGGCCTCGCGGGCGAGCGGCTCACCGAGATGGCCGAACTGGCCGAGGCCGGCTGCATCGCCTTCGGCCAGGCGAACCTCTCCATGACCGACACGCAGGTGCTGATGCGCGCGATGCAGTATGCCGCCACTTTCGGCTTTCCGGTCTGGCTCCAGGCGCAGGACCCGCATCTGGCCAGCGGCGGTGTCGCCCACGATGGCGCGGCAGCCGCGCGCCTCGGCCTGGCCGGGATCCCGGTGCTGGCCGAAACCGTGGCGCTCGCGACGACCCTGCAGCTGGCGCGCGCGACCGGCGTACGCCTGCACGTCCGGCGGCTTTCCTCGGCGGCCGGCCTCGGGATGATCCGCGCCGCGCGCGCCGAGGGCCTGGCCGTGAGCTGCGACATCACGATCAACCACCTGCACCTGTGCGACCGCGATATCGGCTTCTTCGACGCCCACGCGCGCCTCGATCCGCCCCTGCGCGCGACGGCCGACCGGGCTGCGCTCGCCGCCGGTCTCGCCGACGGCAGCATCGACGCGCTCTGTTCCGATCACACCCCGGTGGATGACGATGCCAAGCAGCAGCCCTTCGACGAGGCGGAGGCCGGCGCCACCGGCCTCGAACTGCTGCTGCCCCTGACCCTGAAATGGGCGGAGGCGAGCGGCACCCCCCTCGTCCGGGCGCTGGCCAAGATCACCAGCGAGCCGGCGCGCATTCTCGGCCTGTCGACGGGTTGCGGCTGCATCACTCCCGGCGCAGTCGCCGACCTCTGCGTGTTCGATCCGGCTGCGCCATTCGTCGTCAGCCGGGAAAGGCTCAAGAGCCAGGGCAAGAATACCCCGTTTCTCGGGCGGGAACTGCGCGGCGAAGTGCGTTACACCCTCACCGAAGGCCACCTGGCCTATTCCGCCGACCGCTTGCTCGGATGATCATCACCTTCAAGTCCGCCGCCTGTGCCGACCTCATCTATTTCGGCGATGTCGCGCGGCGCCTGATGACGCTGATGGGCAAGGAGGCGACCGACCGGGGCATCGTCACCGTCGAGCAGTTGCCCGCAGCCATCGCGCGCCTGAAAGACGCGATCGCGGCGGATTGCGCATGCCACCGCCGGATCGTGCAGGAGGAAGAGCGCGGCCGGGAACCCGACGAAGCGGGGGGTGAGCGGGCCGCCGTCAGCCTGACCCAGCGCGCCCTGCCGCTGCTGGCGCTGCTCGAGGAGTCGCTGGCCGAGAGGAAACCCGTGGTGTGGGGCGTGTGATCCGCACTTGCCGGATCAGTGCGCCTGATCCCCGTCGCGGCCGATGAAATTGACCGGGAATACCACCTGCTCCTCGGCCTTGCGCATCGGCATGCCGGCGTAATCGGGCAGTTGGGCGGCGATGCCGCTGCCCTGCACGAGTTTCTGGATCAGCACCTGAGTCTGCTCCTCATAGCAGTCGTCCGTCACGCGCGTCGGCATGAAGCGCAGCGCGCGCACGCTGTCGGGCACCTCTCCCGGAACCAGCACTTCGTTCGCCGCGAACGCGGCGGAGAAGAAGGGCCCGGCGATGAAGCGCATCTGCCAGTCGCCTGCGCCATCCGGTTCGATGACGAAAATGCGCGCGCCCTCGGCGGTCTGCTCCTCGTCGTCGGTGCGGTCGCCGAACACCGGCATGGCGCAAAAGACCGCCTGCCGCTTCTGCAGCACATGGGCCACGGCCTCGTCGAAGGACAGGCGGCCATCACTTTCTTCATTCATAGCGGATCTCCTGAATTTTGGGTCACAACAGGGGAGCGAGCCATTTTTCGGCTTCTTGAGCCGCATAACTGGAGCGCTTTGCCCAATCTTCAAGCTGGTCACGGCCGATTTTGGTCACGGCGAAGTATTTGGCTTGCGGATGGGCGAAGTAGAAGCCGGACACCGAAGCGGCCGGGGTCATGGCGAAGTTTTCGGTCAGGTCCATCCCGGCGTTGGCCGGCGCGTCGAGCAGGGCGAACAAGCCTCGCTTGACGGTGTGGTCGGGACAGGCCGGATAGCCGGGCGCCGGGCGGATGCCCCGGTATTTCTCGGCGATGAGATCATCGTGGGTCAGCTTGCCGTGCTCGCTGTCGCGGGCATAGCCCCAGTCGTCGATGCGCACGCGCTCGTGCAGCCACTCGGCGGCGGCCTCGGCGAGGCGGTCGGCGAGCGACTTGAGCATGATCGCGCGGTAGTCGTCATGCTGGGCTTCGAATTCCTTCAGCTTGGCCTCGATGCCGATGCCGGCGGTGACGGCGAAGGCGCCGAGGTAATCCGGTGTTCCCTGCGGAGCAATGAAATCCGCCAGGCAAAGATTGGGCTGGCCGCTCGGCCGCTCGTGCTGCTGGCGCAGGCCATGCCAGGTCATCAGCACTTTGTCACGCGACTCGTCGGCATAGATCTCGATGTCGTCACCCACGCTGTTGGCCGGGAACAGGCCGAACACCGCGTTGCTGACGAGCCATTGCTCGTCGATGATCTTCTTCAGCATCGCCTGCGCGTCGGCGAAGACGCTGCGCGCCTGCTCGCCCACCTTCGCGTCGTCGAGAATCTGCGGATAGCGGCCGGCCAGGTCCCAGGTCTGGAAGAACGGGCCCCAGTCGATGTAGCGCGCCAGCGTGGCGAGGTCGATCCGGCACAGCGGGCGGATGCCGGGACGGCGCGGTTGGCAGGGAGCGTAGTCGAGTTGGAGCCGGTTGGCGCGCGCGGCGTCGAGGGAGAGCAACTTGACGCCCCGCTTGCCCGCGTGCTGTTCGCGCACCTTGACGTAGTCGGCGGCGATCTCGTCCTTGAAACCGGCCGCCTGGTCGTCCGACAGCAGCTTGGTGACGACGCCGACGGCGCGCGAGGCGTCCGGCACATAGACCACCGTGCCCTGGTAGTGCGGCGCGATCTTGATCGCGGTATGAGCGCGGCTGGTGGTCGCGCCGCCGATCAGGAGCGGCGCCACGAAGCCCTGGCGCTGCATCTCGCCGGCGACATGGCTCATCTCCTCCAATGACGGCGTGATGAGGCCGGAGAGGCCGACCGCGTCGGCGCCGTGCTCTTTCGCCGCGTGGAGGATCTTGTCGCAGGCGACCATCACGCCGAGGTCGACGATCTCGTAGCCGTTGCAGGCCAGCACCACGCCGACGATGTTCTTGCCGATGTCGTGCACATCGCCCTTGACCGTGGCCAGCACGATCTTGCCCTTGGCCGCCGCACCGGTGCGCAGCTTCTCTGCCTCGATGTAGGGCACGAGGTGGGCGACGGCCTGCTTCATCACGCGCGCCGACTTGACCACCTGCGGCAGGAACATCTTGCCGGCGCCGAACAGGTCGCCGACGGCGTTCATGCCGGCCATCAGCGGGCCTTCGATGACGTGCAGCGGCGGCTTGCCGGCGGCGGCCAGCGCGGCGCGGCATTCCTCGGTGTCGGCGACGACGTATTCGGTGATGCCGCGCACCATCGCGTGTTCGAGGCGCTTTTCCACCGGCCATTCGCGCCAGGCAAGATCGACGGTCTGTTCCTTCGCGCTGCCTTTGACTGACGTGGCGAACTCGACCAGCGCATCTCCCGCATTTTTCCCATTTGCGGGCTTGCGGTTCAGCACCACATCCTCGACCTTTTCGCGCAATACCGGATCGAGCTGGTCGTACACGCCCAACTGGCCGGCATTGACGATGCCCATGGTGAGGCCGGCCTTGATCGCATGGTAGAGGAAGACGGTATGGATCGCCTCGCGCACCGGCTCGTTGCCGCGGAAGGAGAACGAGACGTTCGAGATGCCGCCCGAGATGTGCGCGTACGGCAGATGGGCGCGAATCCAGCGGCAGGCCTCGATGAAGTCCACCGCGTAGTTGTCGTGCTCGGCGATGCCGGTGGCGATGGCGAAGACGTTGGGGTCGAAGATGATGTCTTCGGCCGGGAAGCCGTCGGCCACCAGCAGATCGTAAGCGCGCCGGCAGATCTCGATCTTGCGCCGGTAGGTGTCGGCCTGGCCCTGCTCGTCGAAGGCCATGACGATGACGGCGGCGCCGAGGCGGCGCGCCTTCCCGGCCTGTTCGAGGAACTTCGCCTCGCCTTCCTTCATCGAGATCGAGTTGACGATGCCCTTGCCCTGCACGCACTTGAGGCCGGCCTCGATCACTTCCCACTTCGAGGAGTCGAGCATAATCGGCACGCGGGAGATGTCGGGCTCGGAGGCGATCAGGTTGCAGAAGCGCACCATGGCGCCTCGGCCATCGAGCATCGCCTCGTCCATGTTGATGTCGACGATCTGGGCGCCGTTCTCGACCTGCTGGCGCGCCACGGTCAGCGCATCGTCGAGGCGGCCTTCGAGGATCATCTTCGCGAAGGCGCGCGAGCCGGTGACGTTGGTGCGCTCGCCGACGTTGACGAACAGCGATCCGGCGCCGATGTTGCAGGGCTCCAGCCCGGCCAGACGCAACGAAAAGTCGGCGCTGGCGGGACGGCGGGGTTCCCTGTTTTTCAGTGCATCGGCGACGGCGCGGATGTGGTCGGGCGTGGTGCCGCAGCAGCCGCCGGCGATGTTGAGCAGGCCGTCCCCGGCCCACTGCGCCAGTTCGTCGGCCAGCATCGCGGGCGTCTCGTCGTAGCCGCCGAAGGCATTGGGCAGGCCGGCGTTCGGGTGGGCCGAGACATAGCAGTCGGCGACGCGGCCGATCTCCTCGACATACTGGCGCAGCTCCTTGGCGCCGAGCGCGCAGTTGAGACCGAAGGACAACGGCCGCGCGTGGCGCAGCGAATTCCAGAAGGCCTCGGCCGTCTGGCCCGAGAGGGTGCGGCCGGAGGCGTCGGTGATCGTGCCCGAGATCATCACCGGCCAGCGCCGCCCGGCCGCGTCGAAGAAGGTTTCGATGGCGTAGAGCGCGGCCTTGGCGTTGAGCGTGTCGAAGATGGTCTCGACCAGCAGGATGTCGGCGCCGCCCTCGACGAGGCCGCGCACGGCTTCGAGGTAGTCGGCCACCAGCGCATCGAAGCTGATGTTGCGGAAGCCCGGGTCATTGACGTCGGGCGAGAGTGAGCAGGTGCGCGAAGTCGGGCCCAGCACGCCGGCGACGAAGCGCGGCTGGTCCGGCGTCGAGTACCGGTCGGCGACTTCGCGCGCGAGGCGTGCGCCGGCGACGTTGAGTTCGAAAGCAATGGCTTCGAGGCCGTATTCGGCCTGGGAGACGCGCGTGGCGTTGAAGCTGTTGGTTTCGAGGATGTCGGCGCCGGCTGCCAGATAGGCGGCGTGGATGGCGCCGATCACGTCCGGCCGCGTCAGGCACAGCAGGTCGTTGTTGCCCTTCAGATCCTTGCCATGCGCAGCGAAACGCAGGCCGCGGTAATCCGCCTCGCCGAGATTGTGGCGCTGGACCATGGTGCCCATGGCGCCGTCGAGGATGAGGATGCGCCGCGCGAGCAGGTCGCGCAGCTCGCTGGAACGGTCAGGCTGCATGGGAAGCGGACGGAAGGGGTTGGATGCGCGGCAAATTCTAGCTTGGAACGCCGCAAGTAACCCTTTACGGGGATACAACCACTTGCGGAAAGGTCATTAAACTCGCAGGTTATTGTCCAACGGACCGAGGGAGGGGGAAACCATGATTGCAGACAAGGTGGAAGATCTGATGGTGCCGCTGGAGGCCTTCCCGAAGATTTCCCAGGAGGCGACCATTGCCGAGGCGATCCTGGCCCTGGAAAAGGCGCAGGAAGAGTTTCTGGCGGACCGGAGCAAGAAGCAGCGCATCATGCTCGTCACCGACGAGCAGGCCCGGGTGGTGGGCAAGCTCAGCCCCGCCGACGTGATCCGCGGCCTGGAGCAGGATTACGGCAAGATGCTGAACACCGACGTCAGCCGGTTCCTGCGCGAGTTCGACAAGGTCATCTCCAGCCTGAGCGTCGAACTCGGTCACGCCTCGACGCCCTGGTGCAAGATTTGCTCCAAGGCCAAGAACATCAAGCTGAAGGATTTCCTGCGCAAGCCGGAGGCCAGCCAGGTGGTGCAGATCGGCGACGATCTGAGCGAGGCCCTGCACCGGTTCATCCTGGGCGGCCACGACTCGCTGTTCGTCACCGACGGCAAGCGGCTGGTGGGGATGCTCCGTTTCGCCCATGTTTACCGGGAAATTCTCGGCATGATCAAGGATGCCTGCGCATCGCCCTGAAGGCCGGAACCGCTTCGGCCGTAGTCCACCGCCATCGACAGACCCAGGAGAGCCCCCACAGCATGAACGCCCAAACCGCCACGGAAAAGAACGGCAACGCCTCCTCCGACGAGTTCCAGGTGCATGAAGAACCGGGAGACAAACCGCAGTCCGGCAAAACCGTTTTTGTCAAACTCCTGATTGCGCTGGCGCTCGGCGTGGGGATCTATCTGCTGCCCACGCCCGAGAATCTTCCGATCGCCGGCCACAAGCTGGCCGCGATCGTCATCCCGGTAATCTTCCTTTGGGTCTCCGAGGCGATTCCCATCGGGGTGACCGCCCTGTGCGCCACGGCGGCCTTGGTGGCGTGGAACGTGGTGTCGGCCAACGCGGCCTGGTCACCCTATGCGAGTCCGGCGGTCATGTTCGTGATGATGATCATCATGTTCGGGGTCGTCCTGAACGAAGTGGGCCTGGCCAAGCGCCTGCTTTTCTACATCCTGAAGTTCGCCGGCACCAACGTGAAGAAGCTCAGCTTTTTCATCGCGTTCTCCTGCACGATGCTCTCGTCGCTGTTCCACGACGCCACCGTGACCATCATCATGCTGTTCGCCATCCTGCCCATTTTCGCGGCCATGGGCATCACCCCGAAAAACAGCACCAACCTGAGCAAGTTCTTCATCATCCTCATCCCGTTGTCTGCGTCCGCCGGCGGATTCGGCACCATCCTGGGCGGCGGCCGCAACCCCCTGGCCGTGGAGTTCCTGGAAAAGTACATGAAGGACACTCATGGCCTGGAGGTCAGCATCGGTTTCCTGAAATACATGGTCATCCAGTTTCCCTTGGTCATCCTGACCGCCATCGCCACCTGGCTGGTGGTCTACGCGGTCTTCCGGCCCAAGGAAAAGGAGTTGCCCGCCTCGGTGAGGATCGAATCCTTGCCCAAGATGAGCACGCGCGAGCTGGGAGTGGCCCTGGTGTTCTCCGCCGCCTTCCTGTTCTGGTTCGTGGGCGACCTGACCGGCTTCCACCTGACCGTGATCGCGGCGGCCGCCCTGCTGGGGTTCTGCGCGCCGGGCTGGGTTTCCTTCAAGACCATCTGCGATAAATTTCCGTGGGAAGCCTGGCTCGTGTTCGGCTCGGGCGTTTCCCTGGGCGGCGCCATGCTCAGCACCGGCCTGGGCAAGTTCCTGGCCGAGTCCATGCTTCCGCTTCTCGAGGGGCAGAGCACCTTCGTCGTCTACTACGGAATCGGCCTGTTCGGCTCCTTCGTCTCAAGCATGATGAGCAACTCGGCGGCCGTGGCGCTGAGCCTGCCCGTGACCATGCCGCTGGCCGAGATGATGAACCTGAACGTGCAGGCCGTCGCCATGATGTCGCCGATCACCACCTCCTTCATCATGCTGGTGATCGGCTGCCCGCCCACCATCATCGCCTATTCGACCGGCTATTTCTCCCAGGTCGAGTTCATCAAGGTGGCCGTGCCCTGGTGCCTGACGCTGCTGGCGGTAAGCATCCTCGGCGCCATGATCTACTGGCCGATGATCGGCTTCGGGGTCTGATGCGAGGCGGGCGGCTCCGGCGCCGACAGGGGCCGGAGCTTGCGGCCCAGCAGCCGATAGACCGTTGCCGCGCCCTTGCCCCTGATCTGGAGGTCCAGCGGTCCGGAGAAATCGAACCGGTCGGCAAGGCGCTGCCGCGTCGCAGCGTCGCACAGGATCGCTCCCGGCGCGCACTCGCCGGTGATGCGGCTCGCCAGGTTGACGGTGTCGCCCCAGACGTCGTAGATGAACTTGTGCTTGCCGACCACGCCGGCGACGACCGGGCCGGTGCTGATGCCGATGCGCAGTTCCAGGCGCTGCGGTTCGCTGCGACCGTCGCGCAGCGCCGCCTGCATGGCCAGCGCGAAATCCGCGCTGGCGGCCGCCGGATCGGCAGGGCTGCGGTCCAGTCCTGCCACGGCCAGGTAGGCGTCGCCGATCGTCTTGATCTTCTCGAGCCCGTGGCATTCGCACAGGTCGTCGAAGGCCGAGAAAACCTGGTTGAGCATGCCGAACACCTGCTCCGGCGTCATCCGGGAGGCGATGCGGGTGAAGTCGACCAGATCGGCGAAGATCACGGTCGCGGCCGGAAAGCCGTCGGCGATCGTCTGCCCGGAATTCTTGAGACGTTCCGCCACGGGCGCCGGCAGGATGTTGAGCAGCAGCTTCTCCGAGCGGCGCTGTTCGTAGAGCAGTTGCCGGTGGGCTTCCTCGAGCCGTTCCTGGACCTTGCGCTTTTCCTGGATCGAGTAGCGCAGCAGCACATAGATGATCGTGGCGACCGCGATGAAGTTGAGCGCGAAGAACACCATGCTGGTGCGCAGCGGAATCGCGAGCTTCTGGGCGGCATGGGCGTCGGCAAGCAGGAAGTCGAACACGCCGGTAAGCGCCGTGAAGAACGCCCAGGCGAAGAACAGCAGCTACTTGTTGAGTCTGAGTTCCTCGCCGTCGCCCGGTTCGACGCCGGCATTGCGCAGGCGTTCGAGAAATCCGGGCGAGGCAGGTTGAAGTCTCTCGGTCATGCAAACATGATAATCGATGCCTGCTTCGGCAAGGTAAAATCGCGCCCATGATCGACATCGTCCTCAATGGCGCGCCGCGCCAATTCGACGCTGCCCTGACCGTCGCCGCCCTGCTCGAGCGCGAGGGGCTGCTCGGCAAGCGCGTCGCCGTGGAGCGAAATGGCGCAATCGTGCCGAAAAGCCTGCACGCCACCACGCCGGTCGAGGCGGGCGACCAACTGGAAATCGTCGTCGCCGTCGGCGGCGGCTAATACAGGAAAACAGGAACGCCATGGAAGACGCCCTCACCCTCGCCGGCAAGGCCTATCGTTCGCGCCTGCTCGTCGGCACCGGCAAGTACAAGGACTTCGACGAGACGCGCCGCGCCGTCGAGGCGTCGGGCGCCGAGATCGTCACGGTCGCGATCCGCCGCACCAACATCGGCCAGGACCCCGGGCAGCCCTCGCTGCTCGACGCCCTGCCGCCGTCGCGGTACACCTACCTGCCGAACACCGCCGGCTGCTACTCCGCCGCCGAGGCGATTCGCACGCTGCGCCTCGCCCGCGAACTGCTCGACGGCCACAGCCTCGTCAAGCTCGAGGTGCTCGGCGACCCGGAGACGCTCTTCCCCAACATGCCGGAAACCCTCAAGGCGGCCGAAACCCTGGTCAAGGAGGGCTTCCAGGTCATGGTCTATTGCTCCGACGACCCCATTCAGGCACGCATGCTGGCGGACCTCGGCTGCGTCGCGGTGATGCCGCTCGCCTCGCTGATCGGTTCGGGCATGGGCATCCTCAATCCGTGGAACCTCGCGCTGATCATCGAGAAGGCCGCCGTGCCGGTGCTGGTCGATGCCGGCGTCGGCACGGCGTCGGACGCGGCCGTCGCGATGGAGCTGGGCTGCGACGGCGTGCTGATGAACACCGCGATCGCCGGCGCGCAGGATCCGGTGCGGATGGCCGGCGCGATGAGGAAAGCCGTCGAGGCCGGACGGGAAGCCTTCCGCGCCGGGCGCATGCCGCGCAAGTTCTACGCCGCGAGCCCCAGCTCGCCGACCGCGGGCCTGATCGGCGGCCGGTGAAAGCGCCGCTGCTTGCCGGCCTGTTGCTGACCGGGTCCGGCCTGCACGCGCAGGAGGCTCCGGTGGCAGATCCCATGATCCCGGTGCGGCACGGCTACGCCTTCGACCGGCCGGAACTCCTGCAGCAGCAGCGCATCTTCGGCCTCGCCCATGGCGTGCACCTGTTGTTGTCCGCCTGCCACGACAAGAACGAGAACGCGGATGCGGCGCAGCGGGCCTATGCAAGCTGGCACGAGCGCCAGCGCGAGGCGATCGGCGCGGTGCGGGCCGCCCTCGCCGCACATCATTTCGGCGCCCAGGCCGGGCAGGCCCAGTGGCAGGACGTCGCCCGCGCGCTCGGTCTCAGGGAAACGGTCTATCCCTCGCTCGGCGCCATTTCCCTGCAGGAAGCCTGCGCCACGCTGCCGGCGGCGCTGGCGCAGGAGCGTTACGATTTCGCCGCCCAGCTCGATACGCCCCGTGATGCCGCCCGCGAGTGAAGCCGCGTTCCGGCGCGAACCCATCCGCAGCTTCGTGCTGCGGCAGGGCCGCGTGTCGAAGGCCCAGCAGCGCCACTACGACGAAGGCATGCCGCGCTGGGGCCTCCCCTACGCCGCCGCCCCGCTGGATTTTTCCGCCGTGTTCGGCCGGCACGCGCCGATCTTTCTGGAAATCGGCTGCGGCATGGGCGAGACGACCGCGCTCATCGCGGCGACACACCCGGAGAACGACTATCTCGGCATCGAGGTGCATGCGCCCGGCGTCGGCAGCCTGCTGAAGGAAATCGCCACGCGCGAACTGGGCAACCTGCGCGTGATCCGGCACGATGCGGTCGAGGTGCTGCGCGACATGATCCCCGCCGGGTCGCTGGCCGGCATCCATGTCTATTTCCCCGACCCCTGGCCGAAGAAGCGCCACCACAAGCGCCGCCTGATCCAGCCGCCCTTCGTCGCGTTGCTGGCCGCGCGCCTCGCGCCGGGCGGCTATCTGCACTGTGCGACGGACTGGGAGGAATACGCCCGGCAGATGCTGGCCGTGCTGACCGCCGAACCCCTGCTGAGAAATACGGCGGAAGGCTTTGCGCCACGGCCTGAGTGGCGGCCGCAGACCAAGTTCGAGACGCGCGGCCTGCGCCTCGGCCACGGCGTCTGGGATATCCTCTTTACGCGTCGTTCAGAAACAGCCCGATCAGCCGGTTGAGGAAGCGCCGGCCCAGCGCGGTCGGCCGCAGGTTCCCGTCGACCACTTCCAGCAGCCCCTGCTGCCGTCCCGCCAGCGCCGACTTTTCAATCGTGGCCAATGGCAGGCCGGTCCGCTCGGAAAACCACGCCAGCGGCACGCCGCCGGTCAGGCGCAGCGCGTTCATCATGAATTCGCCCGGCAGGTCTGCTTGCGCGACCGGTTGCCAGTTGCGCGACACAGGGTCGGCGAGATAGTCCTCGGGATGGCGCGGCCGCGCCTCGCGGCGGATGCCGGCGTGATCGGAAAGCTTCGAGTGCGCTCCGGCGCCGATGCCGAGGTAGTCGCCGAAGCTCCAGTAGTTGAGGTTGTGGCGGCAGCGCTGCCCCGCTTTGGCGAAGGCAGAGGTTTCGTAATGCTCGAAGCCGGCGGCGGCGAGGCTGTCCTCGACCATGTCCTGCATGTCCGCCGCCAGGTCGTCGTCGGGCAGCGGCGGCGGCGCGTGATGGAAGGCCGTGTTCGGCTCCGGCGTCAGGTGGTAGGCGCTGAGGTGCGGGACGCCCGTCGCGATGGCCGTGTCGATGTCGTGCCGCGCTTCGGCCAGCGTCTGTTCGGGCAGCGCGTACATGAGATCGAGATTGACGCGCTCGAAATGCCGCCGGGCGAGTTCGATGGCGCGGCGCGCTTCGTCTCCGGAGTGGATGCGGCCCAGCGCAGCCAGTTTCCTGTCGTCGAAACTCTGGATGCCCAGCGACAGCCGGTTCACGCCGGCGGCGCGGTAGGCCTTGAAACGGTCGGCCTCGGCCGTGCCCGGATTGGCTTCGAGCGTGATCTCGGCCTCGGGCAGCAGCGGCAGGCGCATGCGCAGGGCCGCCAGCAGCGCATCGACCGTTGCGCCCGCCATCAGGCTGGGCGTGCCGCCGCCGATGAAGACCGAGACGATCGGCCGGCCCCGGATCGCCGGCAGCGCGGCTTCGAGGTCGGCGATCAGCGCGGCGAGATACGCCGCTTCCTGTGGCGCCGATTCATGGGAGTTGAAGTCGCAGTAGGGGCACTTCCTGACGCACCACGGCCAATGGACGTAGAGCGCGAGCGGAACGGCGGCGTTCACACGTCGAGCTTCAGCCGTTCCATCAACTGCGCGAGCGCCTTGCCGCGGTGCGAGCGCCGGTTCTTCTCGTCGGCACAGATCTCGGCGGCGGTCTGGTTCAGGTCGGGCACGAGGAAGTAGGGGTCGTAGCCGAAACCGTTTTCGCCGCGCGGCGCATCGATGATCTCGCCATGCCATTCGCCCTCGCAGATGATCGGCTGCGGATCGTCGGCGTGATGGACGAACACCAGCACGGCGACGTAATGCGCACGCCGGTCGGATTTTCCCCGCAGCTCGGCGATCAGCTTCCGGTTGTTGCGCTCGTCGGATTTCGGTTCTCCCGCGAAACGCGCGGAAAACACGCCGGGCGCGCCGCCGAGGGCGCTGACGCAGATGCCCGAGTCGTCGGCCAGCGCCGGCAGGCCGGTAAGCTTCGCCGCGTGGCGCGCCTTGGCCAGCGCGTTCTCGACGAAGGTGACGTGCGGCTCCTCGGCCTCGGGGATGTTGAAGTGGGCCTGCGGCAGCACCTCGATGCCGATGCCGGCGAGCATCTGGGCGAATTCGCGCAGCTTGCCGGGGTTGTTGGAAGCGAGGACGATCTGTTCAGCGCTCATAAAACACCCGGCCCACCCGCTCGATATGTTCGCGCAGGCCGGCATGGTCGATCTGGCTGAACAAGGACAGGTCCACCCGGTAGGGGATCGGCGACTCGTCAAGGCGGGCGGCGATTTGTCCGAGCATGTCGAGGTCGAGGCCTGCGCCGAACAGGGTCAGGTCGATGTCGGAACCGGGCCGGTGATTTCCTTTGGCGCGCGAGCCGTAGATCACTGCTTTTTCCACGGCGGG
>JAGXSN010000184.1 GCA_018333815.1 Sulfuritalea sp.
GGCGCATGCTGATGCGACGCAGCCAACGGCATAATCTGTCATGGGAGCGGTTCTGTAGGCTGGAGAAACGCTACATACCGCCGTACCACCATACTCATCCCTATCCTGAACAGCGATTTGGCGTTACTCACCCAAGGCAGGAGCCTTGTGCGGTAATTCCGCTCGCAGGGATCTGTGCGGGGGGCGTCGGGTAACCGGCGTCCCTACCGCGACCTCCGATGCATTCTATGGAAAGCCTCGCCGTATACCTAGTCCTCGGCTATCTGGTCGGCTCGCTGCCCTTCGCGGTGATCGTCTCGCGCTTGTTCGGCCTGGCAGATCCGCGCAGCTTCGGCTCGGGCAATCCGGGGGCCACCAACGTGCTGCGCGGCGGCAACCGGGCCGCCGCCGTCCTCACCCTGCTGGGCGACGCGGCCAAGGGCTGGGTCGCCATGGCCCTCGCCGCGCAAGTCGGCGCCGACGGGATGGCCAGCGCACTCGCCGGGCTGGCCGCCTTCGTCGGCCACCTCTACCCGGTCTTCCTCAGGTTCCGGGGCGGCAAGGGCGTCGCCACGGCGCTCGGCGTGCTGATTGGTCTGGATCCCTGGATCGCCCTCGTTGCGGCGCTGGTCTGGATGGCGACGGCATTCGTCGCGCGCTACTCGTCTCTGGCCGCTCTCGCCGCCGCCGGCGCCGCGCCCGCTCTCGCCCTGGCCTGGCATGGCGCCGGCCCGGTCGCGTTGGTCGTCGCGCCGATGTGTCTGCTGCTGATCTGGCGCCATCGCGGCAACATCGGACGCCTGATCGAGGGCACGGAACGACGCATCGGCAGCAAACAGCGGTCTTCCTGATCGGGCAGCTCCAGCGCCCGCGACGACTCAGACATCGATGTTGCGCGCGTAGAGCGCGTTGTCCTCGATGAACTTGCGGCGCGGCTCGACCACGTCGCCCATCAGGGTGGTGAAGATCTCGTCGGCGGCGACGGCATCCTCGATCTGCACCTTGAGCAGGCGCCGCACCTTCGGGTCCATCGTGGTTTCCCAGAGCTGCTCGGGGTTCATTTCGCCCAGGCCCTTGTAACGCTGCTTGCCGAGGTTGCGCTCGACCTCGGCAAGCAGCCACTGCATGGCCTGGGCGAAGCTCGCCACCGTCTGCGTCTTCTCGCCGCGCCGCACCGTCGCATCCGGGCCGATCAAACCGGCCAGCAGATGTGCGGTTTTGCGCAGTTGCGCATAGTCGCCGGAGACAAGGAAATCCTCGTCGATCACGCTGGCGCGCAGGTTGCCGTGGCGCATCTTCTCGAAGCGCAGCTGCCAGCCTTCGGTCTTCTCGTCCCAGCCGGCCTGCACGGCAAGACGCCCATTCAGCGCGCGACGCAACGCATCGGCGCCGGCCTGGGCTTCCGCCGCGTCGGCCAGCTTCAGCTCGATGTCATTGGCGATCAGCGCGTGCAGGACTTCGGCATCAACGAACTCGCCCAGGCGGCGGATCACCGCTTCCGAGGTCAGATAGCTCTTCGCCAGTTCGCCGAGCGCGGCGTCCTCGATGGCGGTCGCTCCCGGCCTGGGCATCAGCGCGGCGCCGTCGAGCGCCAGCGTCAGCAGGTACTGGTTGAGCTCGTTGTCGTCCTTGATGTAGCGCTCGCTCTTGCCGTGCTTGATCTTGTAGAGCGGCGGCTGGGCGATGTAGATGTGGCCGCCCTCGACCAGCTCGGGCATCTGGCGGTAGAAGAAGGTCAGCAGCAGGGTGCGGATGTGCGCGCCGTCCACGTCCGCGTCGGTCATGATGATGATGCGGTGGTAGCGCAGCTTCTCGGGCTTGTAGTCCTCCTTGCCGAAGCCGCAGCCGAGCGCGGTCAGCAGGGTAACGATCTGCTCGGAGGAAATGACCTTGTCGAGGCGCGCCTTCTCGACGTTGAGCACCTTGCCGCGCAGCGGCAGGATCGCCTGGAACTTGCGGTCGCGGCCCTGCTTGGCCGAGCCGCCGGCCGAGTCGCCCTCGACGATGTAGAGCTCGCAGAGCGCCGGGTCCTTCTCCTGGCAGTCGGCCAGCTTGCCGGGCAGGCCGATGTTGTCGAGCACGCCCTTCCTGCGCGTCATCTCGCGGGCCTTGCGCGCCGCCTCGCGGGCGCGGGCGGCCTCGACGATCTTGCCGGTGATGACCTTGGCGTCGCCGGGTTTTTCGAGCAGGAATTCGGAGAGCTTGGCGGTCACGACTTCCTGCACCGCCGGCAGGGCCTCCGAGGACACCAGCTTCATCTTGGTCTGCGAGGCGAATTTCGGGTCGGGCATCTTCACCGACAGCACGCAGGCGAGGCCTTCGCGCATGTCGTCGCCGGCGATGTCGACCTTCGCCTTCTTGGCGATCTCGTTTTCCTCGATGTACTTGTTGATGACGCGCGTCATCGCCTGGCGCAAACCGGTCAGGTGGGTGCCGCCGTCGGCCTGCGGGATGTTGTTGGTGAAGCACAGCACCTGCTCGGCATAGGAGTCGTTCCACTGCATCGCCACTTCGACATTGATGGCGACGCCTGAATCGGCCACCTTGGACTCGCCGCTGGAATAGAACACCGTCGGATGCAGCACCGTCTTGCTGCGGTTGATGTATTCGACGAAACCCTTGACGCCGCCGGAGAAAGCGAAGTCCTCTTCCTTGCCGGTGCGCTGGTCGACGAGCTTGATCTTGACGCCGTTGTTGAGGAAGGACAGCTCGCGCAGGCGCTTGGCGAGGATGTCGTAGTGAAACTCGATGGCGCCGAAGATTTCCTCGTCGGCGAGGAAATGCACCTCGGTGCCGCGGTTCCGGGTGTCGCCGATCACTTTCAGCGGCGAGACTTCCACGCCGTTCTGCATCTCGAGGATGCGGTCCCTGGCGTGGCCGCGATTAAATTCCATGAAATGCTTCTTGCCGTCGCGGCGGATGGTCAGGCGCAGCCACTTCGAGAGCGCATTGACGCAGGAGACGCCGACGCCGTGCAGGCCGCCGGAGACCTTGTAGGAATTCTGGTTGAACTTGCCGCCGGCATGCAGCACGCACATGACAATCTCGGCCGCGGAGCGCTTCGGCTCGTGCTTGTCGTCGAACTTGACGCCGACCGGAATGCCGCGACCGTTGTCGGTCACCGAGATCGAATTATCGGTGTGAATGGTGATGACGATCTCGTCGCAATGGCCGGCCAGCGCCTCGTCGACGGCGTTGTCCACCACCTCGAACACCATGTGGTGCAGGCCGGTGCCGTCGGAGGTGTCGCCGATATACATGCCGGGACGCTTGCGCACCGCCTCCAGGCCTTCGAGCTGCTGGATCGAATCTTCGTTGTAACCGTCGTTGGTCTGGTCGATAGCCGTCATGTTGTCTCGATTTAGATGCGCATCGGCATCACGACATACTTGAAGCGCTCATTCTCCGGCAGCATGATCAGCGCGCTGGAATTGCTGTCGGCAAGGCGCAGTTCGATCGTGTCGCTCGTGATGTTGCCCAGCACGTCGAGCAGGTAGTTGACGTTGAAACCGACATCGATGCCGTCGCCAGCGTAGTCGATCTCGATCTCTTCCTGGGCCTCTTCGTTCTCGGCATTGTTCGAGATGATCTTCAGGCTGCCGCCGGCAAGCACCAGGCGCACGCCGCGAAATTTCTCGTTAGTAAGAATCGCGGCGCGCTGCAGGGAATGCTGGAACAACGCACGGTCGATGCGGATGGTCTTATTCAGGTGCTGCGGAACCACGCGTTCGTAATCGGGAAACTTGCCGTCGATCAGTTTGCTGACGAATTCAACGTTGCCGAAGGAGAAGCGTGCCTGCATCGGCGTCAGGGAAATTTCGACGGCTTCGTCGTTGTCGACCAGCTGGCGCGAAAGTTCCAGCACGGTCTTGCGCGGCAGGATCGCCTCGATGCGGCCCTCCTGAGCCGTGCCGATGTTCTCGCTCGCATAGGCGAGCCGGTGACCGTCCGTCGCCACCAACTTCATCTCACCGTCCTGCGCCACCAGCAGAAGACCGTTCAGGTAGTAGCGAATATCCTGTTGCGCCATCGCATACTGCACCAGCCCCAGAAGACGCTTGAACTGCTTTTGCGTCAGCCTGAGCACGGCCGCCGCCCCGGAAGGCGGAGCCATGCGGGGATAGTCTTCCGCCGGCAGGGTCTGCAGGTTGAAACGGCTCTTGCCCGCCTTGAGCTGCAGTTTTCTTTCGTCCAGATTGAGACTGACTTCACTGTCTTCCGGCAGCGAACGGAGAATGTCCTGGAGCTTGCGCGCCGCGACGGTGATCGCCGCCGCTTCCGTTCCCGACGAGCTCGCGCCGGTGCGGATCTGCATTTCGATATCGGTCGCCAGCAACATCAGACGATCTCCCATCTTCTCGATCAGCACGTTCGAGAGGATGGGTAGGGTGTGGCGCTTTTCGACAATGCCGCATACCGATTGCAGGGGTGTCAGAATCTGGTTGCGCAAGCCTTTAAATAAAAGCATCTATAAACCCCTTGATGTTGATATTGAATGAAGGGAATTCTTGTGGATATGTGTTCTAATTTTATATTAAACAACTAGTTAAGTGTTTGCAGCGAGATGTTGGTCAGGCTTGTGCGTCCTGTGGGAAATTGTGGATGGTTTGGGCTTGCGGCGAACACTTCCGTTTTCTCCACATTTCTTCCATAGCTTGTTCACGCGGTTGTTCAGGTGAGGGACGGATCCTGCTAACCCTTGATGGTCTGCGCCAGGACGAGAATTTCCTTGTTGAGTTGCGAATCCTTGCCGCGCAGATCGACGATCGTGCGACAGGCGTGCAGGACGGTCGTGTGGTCGCGGCCACCAAAAGCATCGCCGATTTCCGGCAGGCTGTGCGGGGTCAGATCGCGGGCGAGCCACATCGCGATCTGGCGCGGGCGGGCAATGGCGCGTGTGCGTTTCTGCGAATACATGTCGGCGACCTTGATCTTGTAGTAGTCGGCCACCGTCTTCTGAATCAGTTCCAGGGTGATCTGCCGATTGTGGGCGCCGATGATGTCCTTGAGCGCTTCCTTGGCGAGATCGAGGTCGATTTCGCGGTTGTGGAAGCGGGAGAAGGCGAGTACCTTCTTGAGCGCGCCTTCGAGTTCGCGCACGTTGGAACGCAGATTCTTGGCGATCAGGAAGGAGACATCGTCGCCCAGCGCGATGGATTCGCTTTCGGCCTTCTTTTTCAGGATGGCAACGCGCATTTCGAGCTCGGGGGGTTCGATCTGCACCGTAAGTCCCCAGTCGAAGCGGGAAATCAGTCGTTCCTCGAGCCCATCGATGTCTTTCGGATAGGTATCGCAGGTGATGACGATCTGCTTCTTCGCCTCGACCAGCGCATTGAAGACATAGAAGAACTCCTCCTGTGTGCGCGCTTTGCCGTTGAAGAACTGGATGTCGTCGACCAGCAGGATGTCGAGCGACCGGTAGGTGCGCTTGAACGTGTCGAAAGCTTTCTGCTGGTAGGCGCGAATGACGTCGGAGTAATAGTCTTCGGCGTGGATGTAGCGGATCACCCGTTCCGGCGCATGGCGCAGCACCTCGTTGCCGAGCGCGTGCACGAGATGCGTCTTGCCCAGACCGACGCCGCCATAGACGAACAGCGGATTGTAGGACGAGCCCGGATTGAGCGCGACCTGCATGGCCGCGGCGCGCGCCAGATCGTTGGAGCGCCCGGTCACGAGCGTGGTGAAAGTGAATTCGGAGTTGAGGCGGGTCTTGACGTATTCCCTCGGATCGAGCGGGGCCCGGGCGGTGGGGCAGGGAAATTCCTCGGCGGGAAAGTCAGGACTGACGCCCGCATGGTTCTTGGCCGGTTCGAACAACAGCCCGGTGGATGTTTCGTCGATGGCAAGGTCGATGGTGATCGGTTCGGTGGAAAACTCGCGCGCCAGCGCCTCGATGCGCGAAAGATGACGTTCGCGCACCCAACGCAGGATGAATCCGTTGGGGGCGAGCAGACGCAGGCAGCGCGCCTCGTCGCAGGTTTCGACGCGCAGCGACTTGATCCATGCGTTGAACTGCTGGGAAGGCAATTCGCTTTCAAGCCGGCTCAGACACTGGGCCCAGAAATGATTCATATAAGTTTGTGTGGACGGCGTTGTCGTGTCCGGCGGGATGATGCCCGACTGCTCTTTGCCCTCATGCGATGGCGGCGATTCTATCGAATTTGCCCAAAGTTATCCACAAGATGGCGCGACCTTGTTCGGGTTTCCGTCCGGGGCGGGTCAGGGAAAAACTTCTTGACAAGAAATTATCCAACGGGTTGTAATGGTAGGATTTTCTCCGAAAGGACAGAAGACATGAAACGTACCTACCAGCCCTCCGTGGTGCGGCGCAAGCGCACGCATGGATTCCTCGTCCGTTCCCGTACCCAGGGCGGTCGCGCGGTTTTACGCGCACGCCGTGCCAAGGGGCGCCATCGTCTCGCCGTCTGACTCGCCGGACGGACATTGCCGGCCTGATGGGGGGGCTTGCCTTCCGGCGCCGGAACCGGCTGCTCAGACCCGCCGAGTTTGCGGAAGTATTCGATACGCGCCGGGTGCTGCGCGGCTTGCTTTTCGCCCTGCACCTGCGCGCCCACGCCCGGCCGCTGGCGCGGCTGGGTCTGGTGATCCCGCGCAAGCGGGCCGCCGCCGCCGTGCTGCGCAACGCCATCAAGCGCCAGGCGCGCGAAGCATTCCGGCAGCGGCGCGACCGGCTGGAGGGATTTGATCTGGTTCTGCGCCTGGTCCGTCCGGTCGGCGCGCCAGACAAGGGGGGGTGGCGCACCGAGATCTGCACCCTGTTTGACCGCGTCGAACGCGGATGAGCGCGTTTCTGGCCAAGCCCATGATCTGGCTGGTGCGCGCCTACCAGCTTTTCATCAGTCCGCTGATCCCCCCCTCCTGCCGGTTTTACCCGACCTGCTCGCACTATGCGATCGAGGCGCTGCAAAAGCATGGCGCCCTGAGGGGGGCATGGCTCGCCCTGCGGCGCATCGCGCGCTGCCACCCGTGGCATCCGGGCGGACACGACCCCGTGCCGTAGAATGTCCCCCTTTTGACTTGCCGCTGAAGCCCGCCACCATGGACACCCAACGCCTGATTCTGCTGCTGGTTTTTTTCTTCTCCTGCCTGATGCTGTGGGATGCCTGGCAGCGCAAGGATCTGCCGCCGCCGGGCGCGCCCGCGTCCCAGGCGGCTGGCGCGCCGGCGCCGGCGGGCAACGCGGTCCACGACGCCGCCGTCCCGCCAGCGCCGACTGCCGGCGCCCTTCCTGGCGGCGCCCTTCCTGCCGGCGCCGGTCAGCCGCCGGCTCCAGGCGCGGTATTGAAGGTACGCACCGATCGGGTGGCCGCGGAAATTTCCGCACGTGGCGGAGATCTGGTGCGGCTGGAGCTGCTCCAGCACCGTGCGACCGGCAAGCCGGAGGAAAACTTGGTCCTGTTGGGTGCGGAGCATGCCTATGCGGCACAGTCCGGGCTGATCGGCGCCGGCCTGCCGAACCACAAGTCGATCTGGACGCTGCCGGCGGAAAGCCTCGAGCTCAAGGAAGGCAAAAACGAGCTGCGCATCCCCCTCGAAGCCGCCATCGAGGGCGGCGGCAAGGTCGTCAAGACCTATGTGTTCCGGCGCGGCGACTACCTGGTCGACGTCGAGCACAAGATCGTCGGAGCGCCGGCGCCGGACAAGGCCCATGCCTATTTCCAGTTGACGCGCGACGACAAGGCGCCGGCCGGCACCAGCAGCATGATGATGACATTTACCGGCGCGGCCATCTACACCGAGCAGGACAAGTTCCAGAAGGTCGATTTTGCCGATTTCGGCGGCAAGGACAAGCATGCGACCCGTTCGGACAACGGCTGGGTGGCGCTGCTGCAGCATTACTTCTTCTCGGCCTGGCTCCCGGCAGCGGGCGAGCGCGAATATTTCACCCGCAAGCTCGACGGCAACCTGTTCGCCGCCGGCGTGGTGCTGCCCTTCCCCGGCGAGAGCCTGACCGTGCCGCTGTTCGCCGGCCCGCAGGAGCAGAACAGGCTGGAGAAGATCGCGCCGGGTCTCACCTTGGTCGTGGACTATGGCTGGCTGACGATGATCGCCGCGCCGCTGTTTTGGATCCTCGAGTGGATTTACGGCTATATCGGCAACTGGGGCTGGGCGATCATCCTGCTCACCGTGCTGATCAAGGCCGTGTTCTTTCCCCTCTCTGCGGCAAGTTACAAGTCGATGGCGAAAATGCGGGTCCTGACCCCGCAGTTGATGAAGCTGAAGGAAACCTACGCCCACGACCGCCAGCGCATGAACACCGAGATGATGGAGATGTACAAGCGCGAAAAGGTCAATCCGCTCGGTGGCTGCCTGCCGATCCTGGTGCAGATTCCGGTCTTCATCGCGCTCTACTGGGTGCTGCTCGGCACCGTCGAGATGCGCGGCGCGCCCTGGCTGGGCTGGATCAACGATCTTTCGGTCAAGGATCCCTACTACATCCTGCCCCTGCTGATGGGCGTGTCGATGTTCGTCCAGACCAAGCTCAATCCGACCCCGCCAGATCCGATCCAGGCCAAGATCATGACGTGGCTGCCGGTCGCCTTCACCTTCATGTTCCTCTGGTTCCCGGCCGGCCTGGTGCTTTACTGGACGGTGAACAACATCCTGTCTATCGCCCAGCAATGGCAGGTCAACCGCATGATCGAGAATGCGAGCCTGAAGGCCCGCTGACCCGCCCTCTCCTAACCCGCCCTCCCCCAGCCCCTCCCTCGCGGGAGAGGAGACTTGCAGATCGCTGCGCTCGAAAAGTGAAACCCGCCGACACGATTGCTGCGATCGCCACGCCGCCGGGGCGTGGCGGGATTGGCGTGGTACGCGTTTCCGGCAATGCGCTGGCGGACTTCGCGCGGAAGCTGACGAAACAACTTCCCCGGCCGCGCCATGCCACTCGCGCCGACTTTCTGGCTACCGATGGGCAGCCGCTCGACAGCGGCCTGATCCTTTACTTCCCGGCGCCGCATTCCTTCACCGGCGAGGATGTGCTCGAACTGCACGGCCATGGCGGCCCGGTGGTGATGCATGCCCTGCTCGCCCGCTGCGTCGAGTTGGGCGCGCGGCTGGCGGAGCCGGGCGAGTTTTCGCGGCGCGCCTTCGAGAACGACAAGATCGACCTCGCCCAGGCCGAGGGCATTGCCGACCTGATCGAGGCTGCTTCGGCGCAGGCGGCGCGCGCCGCCCTGCGCTCGCTGTCGGGCGAGTTTTCGACCGCAGTGCGAGCGCTCACTGACGGCCTGATCGATCTGCGCGGTCTGATCGAGGCGACGCTCGACTTTCCCGACGAGGAGATCGACCCCCTCGCCGACACCGACATCGTGCCGCGGCTGGCGCGGCTGCGTGCCGCTCTGGCCAGCCTGCGCACCCGCGCCCGCGAAGGCAGCGTGCTGCGTTCCGGGCTGACGATCGTGCTCGCCGGCCTGCCGAATGTCGGCAAGTCCTCGCTGCTCAACCGGCTGGCCGGCGCGGAGCGCGCCATCGTCACCGAGATTGCCGGTACGACGCGCGATGCCGTGCGCGAGACGATCCAGGTCGAGGGCATCCCCTTGCACATCATCGACACCGCCGGACTGCGCGACACCGAGGATGTGGTCGAACGGATCGGGATCGCGCGGACCTGGCAGGAAATCGAAAAGGCCGACGTGATCCTGCAGCTCGTCGATGCGCGTTCCGGCGTGACGCCCGCCGACCGGGCGGTTGCCGCGCGCCTGCCGGCGGGCATCGAACGCGTCGTCGTCGAGAACAAGGCCGATCTCGCCGGGTTGCCGGCCGCGCGTTACGAGGAGCACGGCCAGGTGCATCTGCGCCTGGCCGCCAAGACCGGCGAGGGCACCGGTCTTCTGCACGACGAGCTGCTGCGCGTCGCCGGCTGGCGCGGCCACGGCGAGGATGCCCTGCTCGCCCGCGCGCGTCACCTCGAAGCGCTGGCCGAGGCAGAGACCCGGCTTGCGGCGGCGGACGGCCAGCTCCGACAGCTCGAACTGGCGGCCGAGGAACTGCGCCTTGCCCAGCAAGCCCTGTCGCGCATCACCGGCGAATTCACCGCCGCCGACCTGCTCGGCGCCATCTTCGGCCGCTTCTGCATCGGAAAATAACAAGCCGACATCCAGCGCCGTTCAGAGAAATCTAAAAACACCCATATAACCCGGGGAACGCTCTCGACCGCCGATTTGCGCGGCCCGATACAAACCCTTACAACTGCCTGTCAGCGCAGCGCCCGGCCGAACGTTCTTCCCTCACGGAGGTAATCATCATGAAGAAGTTCGTCACCGGCCTGGTCGCCGCCGCGCTGCTGGCCCATTCCCTGCCCGCGCTGGCCGGCCCGCACGGCCGGCATGACCGTCATCATTACGGTCCGCCCGCTCCGCGCCACTTCCATCACCATCACCACCACCATCGCCACGGCCCCGGGCCCCTCGCCTGGGGATTGGCCGGCCTGGCGCTCGGCAGCGTGATTTACACGATCGCCGCGCCCCCGACGGTCGTCGCGCCCGTCGTCGTGCTTCCGCCCCCCAGGCCGCCGGGCCGGATGGCCTATTTCTGCGAAAGCTACCAGGCCTATTTCCCGCACGTGCAGCGCTGTCCGGAGGGCTGGCGCACGCTCCCTGTTCACTGATCCTGCGGCGGCTGCGCCCGCGGATCAGTCGAGAACCGTGCGCGCTTCCTCGAAGCGCGTGGCGAACCAGCCGGCGTGCAGGCTGTCGGTGCGCACCTTGCCGTTGGTGCTGGGGGCGTGGATGAAGCGACCGGCGCCGACGTAGATGCCGACGTGCGAGCGCGGCCGGTTGCGCGTGTTGAAGAACACCAGGTCGCCCGGCCGGAGGCCTGCGCCATTCACCGGCCGCCCCAGCTTCGCCAGGTCGGCCGCCGAGCCGGCGAGCCGTAGCCCGGCGGCGTTCTCGAAA
>JAGXSN010000185.1 GCA_018333815.1 Sulfuritalea sp.
GCGGGTCGAGGAAGCGGAAGCCGATGGCGAAGCTGGAGCCGCTGGCCCGCACCTTGGCGGCGCAGTAGTCGTCCGGATTCATAAGGCTTTGAGGAGGATGCGCGGCCAGTCCAGCATGCCCAGCGCCGGACGGCGGTTGAACACGTCATAGCCGGCCGCCTCGATCTTGTCCAGGATGCGCAGTCCGCCGGCGACGATGGCGCGGATTTCCAGGCCGACGCGGCCGGGCAGGGCGCGGCCGAGCGGCCTGCCTTCCAGCATCAGGGCGCGGGCGCGCTCGACCTGGAAGCGCATCAGCGCGCGAAAGTCGGCGTCGGCGCGACGGCTGCGCAGGGCCTCCGTGCTGACGCCGAACCGCCGCAGCTCGTCCTGCGGCAGGTAGATGCGCCCGTTCGGCCCCTTGCCGAGATCGATGCCGACATCCTGCCAGTGATTGACGAGCTGCAGGGCCGAACAGATCGCGTCGGAACGGCGCAGGTTCTCCGGCGTGGCGGCGCCGAACAGATGCAGCAGCAGCCGCCCGACCGGGTCGGCCGAGCGGCGGCAGTAGTCCAGCAGTTCGGCGTAGTCGGCGTAGCGGTCCTTGACCGCGTCCTGCGCGAAGGCGGCGAGCAGGTCGCGGAAGGGCTGCAACGGCAGCCCGTGCGCCGCGATGACCGGGCGCAGGCGCAGGAAGACCGGATCGCTGGTCGGCGCGCCGCGTTCGATGCGGTCGAGCTCCTCCCGATAAGCGGCGAGTCGGCGCAGACGTTCTTCGGGCGGAAGCTCGCCCTCGTCGGCGATGTCGTCGGCCGAGCGGGCGAAGGCATAGATCGCCGCGACGGCCGGCCGCAGCGGTCTCGGCAGCAGGCGCGAGCCGACGGGGAAATTCTCGTAGTGATCGACGGACATGGCGCCAGTATAGGTCGGCGGGAGCGCTAGAATACCCTGCGGCACGGGGTGGGGCCGCCCAGGTGGCGAAATTGGTAGACGCAGCAGATTTAGGTTCTGCCGCCGCAAGGCGTGGGGGTTCGAGTCCTCTCCTGGGCACCAATCAGAACCGAGCGCAGCGAGGTTTTCGGGGTGGGCTTGATCGCCTCCTGCACCGCAGCGTCCTCGTCGAATTCCGCGGCAAGAGCTACCGGCTCAAGGAAGCGGCCAGCCGACTTGCGAAAGCCTCCGTCGCCGAGTAAAGCTCTTAAAACCCGGAACGTGATTGGCGTGGGGTGAGGCCGAACTGGCGTTTGTAGGCGGTGGCGAAATTCGCCGGGCTGGTGTAGCCGGCGATGCCGGCGGCCTCGACGATGGAACGTCCCTCGCGTTCCAGCGCATGACGGGCGCGCAGCAAGCGGCCGCGCCGCAGGTAGTCGAAGACCGTCAGGCCATGGGCGGCGCGGAACTGCTTCTGCAAGGTGCTGACATTGCTTCCGACCTGCCGCCCAATCTCCGCCAGCGACATGCCGTCGGCCTCGCCGCTGTCAAGCAGTTCGAGCACTGATGCAATACGGCGCCGCTCCCTTGGCCGAATGGACGGCAGCGGTTTGATGGCGAGCAGGTGATGCAAAGCCTCGGCTGCCAACTCGATGACGCGGCTTTCCAGACATAACCGATGCAGCACGGGAGCCTGGGGCGGGGGGTGAAGCAATTGTTCGGCAAGCGCGACCGCGCGTGTCGACGGCGTCCAGCGTTCAATTGCAAGGTGTTGTTCGAACAAACTGCGCCCACCCTCGTCGGCGAGGCCGTCCGCACCCGCTTCCTCCAGCCATTTGCGGCTGAAAGAGATGCTGACTTTGCGTTCCCGGTTGCCACGCCGCGCACGGCGAACAAACAGTTCAGGCTCGCGCAGCACGACGAAGGCTGCCTGGGCTCCGCGTTGCCCACTCGAATCAAGACCGAGCCGTCGCGAACCGAATGAGACATCGACCTGACCATCGAGCACGAGTGCGAGATGCAGGCTTTCGCCCTGCATCGCCTGGATAGTCAAATCGTGCAGGTCGCGGACTTCGGTGCAATGCAAGGACAATCCGGGCCGCAACACTTCACTGCGGCACTGGCCAAGCAGTACGGGCGCCTCGGGAGCCAGTGCAGGGTCAAGACGTCGATAGCCTTCACCGCTGGCGACGGCCTGCGCGTGCAGGTCACCGCAACAGACAACCCGATTCGACTCCATCCGACGATTCGTCACCAGCCCCCCTACCGCGCCGCCGTCCAGTCGCGCAGCGCACAAACAACTTTCTTCATCGCGCAAAGATCTGCGCGCATCCCTTGTGAAATACTACGCGACCATTCTTACAAATACAAATCATTCCTATTAACTGTCCTGTGGATGCTCGACGGCGCGGCAAGCTTTGCATTCGCTCCCTAAACCTTCTACACATTCGCCCGCGACAAGGAGAAGACATGCGACCCCCTGTTCCCCACTTCAAGCTCAAGCCGTTGGCTTTCGCCCTGGCCATGACGGCCTCCCTCGGACCGGCGCTGGCGCAGGAAACCACGCTTGGCACGGTCACCGTGATCGGCACCGCCGAGGAAACGCTGAAACAGGCCCCGGGAGTGTCGATCATCACCGCCGACGACCTGGCAAAACGTCCGCCGGTCAACGACATCTCGGAAATCGTCCGCACCATGCCGGGCGTCAACCTGACCGGCAACTCGCCCAGCGGCCAGCGCGGCAACAACCGGCAGATCGACCTGCGCGGCATGGGGCCGGAAAACACCCTGATCCTGATCGACGGCAAACCGGCCACGAGCCGCAACTCGGTACGCATGGGCTGGCGCGGCGAGCGCGACAGCCGCGGCGACAGCAACTGGGTGCCGGCCGAGCAGATCGAGCGCATCGAGGTCATCCGCGGTCCGGCGGCGGCACGCTACGGCAACGGCGCGGCCGGCGGGGTCGTGAATATCATCACCAAAAAAGCGGCCGGCAAATTGGGCGGACAGGTCACCCTCTACGCCAATGCGCCCCGGCATGGCGAGGAAGGGGCCACCCGGCGCCTCAACTTCGGCCTGAACGGCCCGCTCGGCGAGAATTTCTCATTCCGCCTCAACGGCAATGCCAACAATACGGAGCAGGACGACCGATTCATCAACAACGGCCATCAGGCGCCGGGCTTCGCCTCGATGATGCCGGCGGGTCGTGAAGGCGTACGCAACCGCGACATCGGCGGACAACTGACCTGGAAACTTTCGCCATCGCATTCCCTGGAATTCGACATCAGCCACAGCCGGCAGGGCAACCGGTATGCGGGCGACACGCAGAACGTCAACTCGAACGCCACCGTCGAGACGATGTACGGCAAGGAAACCAACATCGTCGAGCGACGCAATTACGCCCTGACGCACAAGGGCAAATACGACTTCGGCAGCTCGCTGGCCTGGGTGCAATTCACCGAGACCGAAAACACCCGCCTGCAGGAAGGCCTGGTCGGCGGGACGGAAGGCATTTTTCTGGCCGGCACGCCGCCCTTCGTCACCAACCGGCTGGAAGACGTTATCGTGCATGGCGAGATAACCGTGCCGATCCGGGGCCGCTTCAACCAGATGCTCACGGCCGGTGTCGAGTGGGTGGGATCGGAGTTCAGCGATCCCACGTCGAATACCCAGGCGATGACCTGGGGAACGATTCCGGGCGTAAGCAACACGGGCCGCAGTCCAAATGCCTCCGCCCACATTTTCTCGGCGTTCGCAGAAAATAACATCGAACTGTCGATGACGACGATACTGACCCCTGGCCTGCGCTACGACAAGCACTCCCAGAGCGGGGAGAACTGGAGCCCGGCGCTCAACATCACTCACATGCTCAACGATCGCATCGCGCTCAAGGGCGGCATCGCACGCACCTACAAGGCGCCCAACCTCTACCAGAGCAACCCGAACTACCTGCTCTACAGCGCGAACAACGGCTGCCAAACAGCCGCCAATGGCCTTACGGGCTGCTATTTGATCGGCAATGCGGATCTGAAGCCCGAGACCAGCGTGAACAAAGAACTGGGCATCGATTACAAGGCAGGTGAGTTTTCCGCCGGCATCACCTGGTTCCACAACGACTACCGCGACAAGATTCAGGCCGGAACGACGCCGATCGGCGTCACGACGAACGGCCTGCGCAACATCTACCAGTGGTCCAATATTCCGAAAGCCGTGGTACACGGTCTGGAAGGCAATTTGCGCGTTCCGATCGACAGCACGCTCGACTGGACGACCAATCTCACCTATATGATCGAGTCGAAGAACAAGACCTCGGGCGACTATCTTCGGTGATTCCCGAATACACCGTCAATACATCGCTCGACTGGCGTGCCACCGACAGGTTCGGCATGCTGTTCTCCGTCACCTTTTATGGTGAGCAAAGGCCAATGAAGCTTGACTTCAAGGGAGACCCTGTTAGAGGCACTTCTGCCGACACGGTAAAACCTTATGCGCTCGTAAATCTGAGCGGCAATTACGCTTTCTCGAAAGATCTGAAGCTGACGGCGGGCATCAACAACCTCTTCGACAAGCGCCAGTTCCGGAGGGGCAATTCCGTCAGTGTCACGAGCACCCCCGTCCATGGAACCTCCGGCGGAGCAGGCGCGGCGACCTACAATGAACCCGGACGAACCCTCTTCGTTTCGATGACGAGCACATTTTGATGCGCGCACTCCTCCTGGCGCTGTCCCTGCTGCTGACGGCCACTCACGCCGCCGCCCGCAGCCTCACCGACCTGGCCGGACGCAACGTAATCGTCCCGGCCAAGGTCGAGCGGGTGCTCCTCGGCGAGGGGCGCTTCATCCCGGCCCTCGCCCTTCTGGAGAAGGACCCGGTCGCCCGCGTCGTCGGCATGATGGGCGAGTTCGAGCGCTACGACGCGGCCGGCTACGCACAGTACAAGGCCGCCTTTCCGGCCATCGAGCGCATCGCCCGCGTCGGGCGCGGCAGCGGCGAGAGCTTCAGCGTCGAGCAGGCCATCGCGCTCGCCCCCGATCTCGCCATCTTCGGCCTCGAAGGCCACGGCCCGGCGCCGAAGGACAAGGACACCATCGCCCGGCTGGAAAAGGCCGGCGTGACGGTGGTGTTCATCGACTTCCGCCAGGAGCCGCTGCTCAACACCCCGCGCAGCATCGCGGTGCTCGGCGCGGTGCTCGGCCGCCGCGCCGCGGCCGACGCCTACATCGCCTTCTACGAGACGGAGATGGCCAGGGTCGCGCAGCGCCTGCCGAAGGCGGGCAATGGCGCGGGCGCGGCGCTGCCGACGGTATTCATCGAGAACCGCGTCGGCCTGTCCGACGAATGCTGTCAGACCATGGCCAACGGCATGATGGGCCGCTTCGTCGATTTCGCCGCCGGCCGCAACATCGCCCGCGACCTGATTCCCGGCAGCTTCGGCACGCTGAGCCTCGAATACCTGCTGACGCAGCAGCCGCAGGTGTATATCGGCACGGCCATCGGCGCGCCGGCGACGGCCGACAAGACGCCCAGGCGCATCGTGCTCGGCGCGGGAGCATCCGAGGAGATTGCCCGCGCCTCGCTCGCCCGCGCCGTGCAGCGGCGCGGCATCGCCGAACTGAATGCGGTCAAGCAGGGGCGCGCCCATGCCATCTGGCATCACTTCTACAACTCGCCGCTCAACGTCGTCGCCGTGCAGGTCGTCGCCAAGTGGCTGCATCCCGAGCGCTTCGCCGATCTCGACCCGCAGGAAACCCTGCGCACCCTCTACGCGCGTTTCCAGCCCGTGCCGCTCTCCGGGGTGTATTGGGTCGATCTGAAGTGAGACTGACATGACCGGCCTCGCCGCCGCCTACCGGCGGTTTTCGTTTTTGCGCCAGGCCTTGCTGGCGGCGATGATGCTTGCGCTGCTGGTTTCTTTCGTCGCCGATGTCGCCACCGGGCCCTCGCTGTTTCCGCTCGCCGACATCTGGCGCGGGCTGTTCGACGCGCAAAGCCTGTCTGCGGCGCAGGCCGTGATCCTCTGGGACGTGCGCCTGCCCTACGCCGTCATGGCCGTGCTGGTCGGCGCCGCGCTGGGTCTGGCCGGCGCCGAGATGCAGACCGCGCTGAACAACCCGCTCGCCAGCCCGTTCACCCTCGGCATCGCGGCGGCGGCGACCTTCGGCGCCTCGCTGGCCATCGTGCTCGGCCTCGATTTCTCCGGCCTCGGCGAGCATCTCGCCATCCCGCTCATGGCCTTCCTCTTCGCCGCCGCCGCAACCCTGCTGATTCTCGTCCTGTCTCGCAGCTACGGCGCCTCGACGGATACCGTGGTGCTGTTCGGCATCGCGCTGCTGTTTACCTTCGAGGCGCTCGGCTGGCTGCTGCAATTCATCGCCGACAGCGACGCCCTGCAGCAGATCGTGTTCTGGACCATGGGCAGCCTGGCGCGCGCCACCTGGCCGAAGATCGCCGTGGTGGCCGCCGTCTTCGCCGTCTGCTTCGCCTTCTCGCTGCGCCAGGTATGGGTGATGACGGCGCTGCGCGGCGGCGAGGAACAGGCCAGGAGCTTCGGCATCGCCGTCGAGCGTCTGCGCCTCGTCGTGCTGCTGCGCGTCAGCCTGCTCGCCGCCGCCGCGCTGGCCTTCGTCGGCACCATCGGCTTCGTCGGCCTGGTCGGCCCGCACATCGCGCGCCTGCTGCTCGGCGAGGACCACCGCTTCTATCTGCCCGGCGCCGCGCTGGCCGGCGCGCTGATGCTCTCGCTCGCCTCCATCGCCAGCAAGAGCCTGATCCCCGGCGTGGTGCTGCCGATCGGCATCGTCACCGCGCTGGTCGGCGTGCCGCTGTTCATGGCCCTGATCCTCGGCCGGAGGCAGCGCGGATGAGGGCAGGATTGGAAGTTTGCGGCTTGACCGCCGGCTACGGTGCGCGCCAGGTATTGACCGACCTCTCGTTGCCGCTGCTGCCGCCGGGCACGCTGGCCGCCGTGGTCGGCGCCAACGCGGCGGGCAAGTCGACGCTGCTCAAGGCCATCGCCGGGCTGCGGCCGGCGCGGGGACAGGTGCTGCTCGACGGCGAGGACCTCGGGCGACTTGGCCTCGCTGCGCGGCTCGCCCGCG
>JAGXSN010000186.1 GCA_018333815.1 Sulfuritalea sp.
GCAGGCAGCCAACGATGCCGGCAATCTCGATGACATCCGCGAGTTCACCACGCCCGAAATGTTCGCCGAGCTCAAGATGAACATCGCCGAGCGCGGTCACACCGTCCAGGAAACCGACGTGGTCCATGTCGAGGCCGATGTGATCGACGTCGCCGAGGAAGCCGGCCGCTACGTCGTCAGCGTCCATTTCACCGGACAGATCCGCGAAGACCGGGACGGCCCGGTCGAGTCCTTCGACGAAGTCTGGCACCTGGTCAAGCCGATCGAGGGCAAGGGGGGCTGGCTGCTCGCCGGCATCCAGCAGTTCCAGTAAGGCACGCAAGCCGCGGGCCGGCCCGCCGGCCCGCGCAGCGGGTTTCCTCCTCTTCGGCGTCAGGCTCGCATCCCCTCGAGCCGGCGCCGTTTTTCGCTTGGCCGGCAAACTCCTCCGGTCTGGTAAGATGCGCCTCCCCTGCGGCCTCCCCCGCGCGGGCGGGTCGTCGGCACACGCGCCGGAGCGGACCCCGCCCGGCTTTCTTCATTGGAGTCACTGGAGTATTGGCATGCCGGTCCTCACCCTGCCCGATGGTTCGCAACGGAGTTTTGCCCAGCCGGTGACGGTCGCCGAGGTTGCGGCCGCGATCGGGCCCGGGCTGGCGAAGTCGGCGCTGGCGGGACGGCTCGACGGCCGCCTGGTCGATACCTCCCATCGCATCGAAGCCGACGCCCGCCTCGCCATCGTCACCGCGAAGGATGCCGAGGGCGTCGAGATCATCCGCCATTCCACCGCCCACCTGCTGGCGCATGCGTTGAAGGAGCTGATGCCCGAGGCGCAGGTGACCATCGGCCCGGTGATCGACAACGGCTTCTACTACGATTTCGCCTGCCGCCCGCTGACGCCGGAAGATCTGGCCGCCATCGAGAAGCGCATGGGCGAGCTGGCGAAAAAAGATTTCCCCGTCACGCGCGAGGTCTGGTCGCGCGACCAGGCCGTCGAGTTCTTCAAGTCGATCGGCGAGCGCTACAAGGCCGAGCTGATCGAGGCGATTCCCGCCGGCGAGGAGGTTTCGCTCTACCGCGAGGGCGATTTCATCGACCTGTGCCGCGGCCCGCACGTGCCCTCGACCGGCAAGCTCAGGCACTTCAAGCTGATGAAGGTGGCCGGCGCCTACTGGCGCGGCGACTCGAGGAACGAGATGCTCCAGCGCGTCTATGGCACGGCCTGGGCGAAGCAGGAGGAACTCGACGCGTATCTCCACATGCTAGAGGAGGCCGAGAAGCGCGACCACCGCAAGCTCGGGCAGCAGCTCGGCCTGTTCCATTTCCAGGAAGAGGCGCCCGGTGCGGTGTTCTGGCATCCCCACGGCTGGCGCCTGTTCCTCGACCTGATCGGCTACATGCGCCAGCGCCAGGAGGCCGCCGGCTACGTCGAGGTGAATACGCCCGACGTGATGGATCGCGCGCTCTGGGAGATCTCCGGCCACTGGCACAACTACCGCGACCACATGTTCACGACGCAGACCGAGGACGAGCGGGTGTTCGCCCTCAAGCCGATGAACTGTCCGGGCGGCGTGGCCCTGTTCAAGCAGGGCGTCAAAAGCTACCGCGACCTGCCGCTCCGGATGGCCGAGTTCGGCAAGGTGCACCGCTACGAGCCTTCCGGCGCGCTGCACGGCCTCTTGCGGGTGCGCCACTTCACCCAGGACGACGCCCACATCTTCTGCACCGAAGAGCAGATGGAGGAGGAGTGCAGGAATGTCGTCGCCCTGATCCTGGACATCTACCGGGAATTCGGTTTCGCCCAGGTGCGCATCAAGCTGTCGACCCGGCCGGAAAAGCGCATCGGCTCGGATGCGACCTGGGACAAGCTCGAGGCGGCGCTGTCGAATGCGCTCGACCGCATGGGCATGGCCTACGACCGTTTTCCCGGCGAAGGCGCGTTCTACGGCCCGAAGCTCGAGTTCGTGCTGCGCGACGCGATCGGGCGCGACTGGCAATGCGGCACGCTGCAGGTCGACATGAACCTGCCGGAACGTTTCGACATCCACTACGTCGCCGCCGACAACACCCACCGGCGCCCGGTGATGCTGCATCGGGCCCTGTTCGGTTCGCTCGAGCGTTTCGCCGGCATCCTGCTCGAGCACTATGCCGGCGCGCTGCCGCTCTGGCTGGCGCCGGTGCAGGCGGTGGTGATGAACATTTCGGCAGCCCAGGCCGACTATGCCGAAACTGTGGCGAAAAAGCTGCGGGAAGCGGGCTTGCGCGTCGATTGCGATTTGCGCGGAGAGAAAATCAACTATAAAATCCGCGAACATAGCTTGCTGAAGCGGCCCTATCTCGTTGTCGTCGGCGACCAGGAAAAGGCTGCGGGGTGGGTCGCCGTACGTTCGCGCGATGCGCGTGATGCCCGGGGCAGTCCGGATCTCGGGCAGATGTCCCTGGCCGAGTTGATCGAGCGCCTGACGCTGGAGCGCGCGGGCAAGGGCGTGGCGGTCTGATGTTTTTCGTTTTTGGAGATTTGCACCATCGCCCAGGATAAGACGCAGCGTGTCAACGCAGAGATCACGGCCCCAGAAGTGCGCCTGATCGGCATCAACGGAGAACAGCTCGGTATTTTCTCATCGCGGCACGCCCTTCACCTGGCGGAGGAGGCCGAGATCGATCTGGTCGAAATCGCGCCGATGGCCACGCCGCCGGTCTGCCGCCTGATGGATTTCGGCAAGTTCAAGTATCAGGAAGCCAAGCGCGCGGCGGAGGCCAGGAAGAAGCAGAAGGTCGTCGAGGTCAAGGAAATCAAGTTCCGTCCGGGCACCGACGAGAACGATTACCAGATCAAGATGCGCAACGTCATCAAGTTTCTCGGGGAAGGCGACAAGGCGAAGATCACCCTGCGCTTTCGCGGCCGCGAAATGGCCCACCAGGAAATCGGCATGCGCGTGCTGGAGCGGATCAAGACCGAGCTCAACGAACAGGCCGTGGTCGAGCAGTTTCCCAAGATGGAAGGTCGCCAGCTGATCATGGTGCTGGCGCCCTCGAAGAAGCAGGTGAAGCAGTAAGGCAGCGGGCAGTACCAACAAGCGGTCGTGGGTTGTCGAAGCGTTCCCGGATCGGGAGCCACCTTGCGCCGTGTCAAAAAGGAGATCTTCGATGCCGAAGATGAAAACCAAGAGCGGGGCCGCCAAGCGCTTCAAGGTGCGCGGTTCCGGCAGCGTCAAGCGCGCCTGCGCATTCAAGCGCCACATCCTCACCAAGAAAACCACCAAGAGCAAGCGCCAGTTGCGCGGCACGCTCGCCGTGCATGCGGCGGACGTCCGGTCCGTGCGCGCCATGCTGCCCAACGCCTAAGGAGCCCACGCCATGTCCAGAGTCAAGCGGGGTGTGACGGCGCGCGCGCGCCACAAGAAGATCCTCGACCAGGCCAAGGGCTACCGCGGCCGGCGCAAGAACGTCTATCGCATCGCCAAGGAGGCGGTGATGAAGGCGGGGCAGTATCAATACCGCGACCGCCGCCAGAGAAAGCGCCAGTTCCGCGCCCTGTGGATCGTCCGCATCAATGCGGCCGCGCGCGAGCTGGGGATGAAATACAGCACGCTGATGAACGGCCTGAAGAAAGCCTCGATCGAGGTCGACCGCAAGGTGCTGGCCGATCTGGCCGTGTTCGACAAGCCGGCCTTCGCCGCGCTGGCCAGCCAGGCCAAGGCGAAGCTCGCGGCCTGACGGGGCCCGCGCGAAGGGAGAGGGTCGCCGCGTTCGATCGGCGGCGCCTTTGACGGTTTCGAACCATGCCGGATCTGGAGCAACTTGTGGTGCAAGCCACGGCCGATTTCTCGGCCGCCGGCGAAATTTCCCGTCTCGAGGAGGCTAAGGCCGCCTATCTGGGCAAGGACGGTTCGCTGACCGCTTTGCTCAAGGGCCTCGGCCGGCTGTCGCCCGAGGAGCGCAAGGCGGCCGGCGCGGCGCTCAACGCGGCCAAGGCCGACATCGAAGCGGCGCTGGCGGCACGGCGCGCCGCGCTCAGGCGCGCCCAGCTGGCCGCCCAGCTGGCCGCCGAGGCGATCGACGTCACCCTGCCGGGGCGCGGCCAGACGCCTGGCACGATCCATCCGGTGACGCGCACCCTCGAACGCATCGAGCAGCTGTTCCGCTCGATCGGTTTCGAGGTCGCCGACGGTCCCGAGATCGAGACCGACTGGCACAACTTCACCGCGTTGAACACGCCCGAGAACCACCCGGCGCGCTCGATGCACGACACCTTCTACCTGCTCGACGAGCAGGGCCGGGTGCGCGCGGATGTCCTGCTGCGCACCCACACCAGCCCGGTGCAGATCCGCAGCATGCTGGCCCATGTCGAGAAATACAAGCACCTCGAGCGCATGCCCGAGATCCGCGTCATCTGCCCCGGCCGCGTCTATCGCGTCGATTCCGACGCCACCCACTCGCCGATGTTCCATCAGGTCGAGGGCCTGTGGGTGGGCGAAAACGTCAGCTTCGCCGACCTCAAGGGCGTGATGGCCGACTTCCTGCGCCGCTTCTTCGAAAGCGACGATTTGAAAGTCCGTTTCCGCCCCTCCTTCTTCCCCTTCACCGAGCCGTCGGCCGAGATCGACGTCGCCTTCATGCACGGTCCGATGGAGGGGCGCTGGCTCGAAATCGCCGGCTGCGGCATGGTGCACCCCAACGTGCTGCGCGCCGGCGGCATCGACCCCGAGAAATACACCGGCTTCGCCTTCGGCATGGGGCCGGATCGCCTGACCATGCTGCGCTACTCGATCTCCGACCTGCGCCTGTTCTTCGACGGCGACCTGCGTTTCCTCCGACAATTCCAGTAAAGCCGAGCGAGCATGCAATTTCCCGAGTCCTGGCTGCGCGCCCTGGTCGATCCGCCGCTCTCCACCGCCGAGCTGTGCCATCTGCTGACCATGGCCGGCCTCGAGGTCGAAGCGTGCCGTCCCGTCGGCGCCGACTTTGCCCGGGTCGTCGTCGCGCGCATCCTGACCGCCGAGAAGCATCCCGCCGCCGACAAGCTCAAGCTCTGCTCGGTGGATGCGGGCGAGCATGGAATTCTCCAGATCGTCTGCGGCGCGCCCAACGCGGCGGCCGGCCTGGTCGTCCCCTGCGCGCTGGTCGGCGCGAAATTGCCCGGTGTGCCCGGCAGCGAGATCGGGCAGGCCAGGGTGCGCGGCGTCGAGAGCCACGGCATGCTCTGCTCGGCGCGCGAACTCGGCCTGGCCGAGGACCAGGGCGGCCTGCTGACGCTGCCGACCGATGCGCCCATCGGCCGGGACGTGCGCGAGGTTCTCGCCCTCGACGACATGTTGATCACCCTCAAGCTGACGCCCAACCGCGCCGACTGCCTTTCGCTCACCGGCATCGCCCGCGAAGTCGCCGCCCTCACCGGCGCCGCGCTGACCTTGCCCGCGCTCGAGCCGGTCGCCGCGGTGCATGACGAAACCCGCGCCGTGGCCCTCGACGCGCCCGCCGCCTGCCCGCGCTACTGCGGCCGGATCGTGCGCGGCGTGAATGCCCGGGCAGAAACGCCCGACTGGATGAAGCGGCGCATCGAACGCTGCGGCGTGCGCGCCGTCTCCGCCCTGGTCGATATCACCAACTACGTGATGCTCGAGCTCGGCCAGCCGCTGCACGCCTTCGACGATGCCGAGCTGTCCGGCCCGATCCGCGTGCGCTATCCCGCTCCGGACGAGCGGCTGCTGCTGCTCAACGGGCAAAGCGTCGCCCCCGCGGCCGACACCGCGCTGATCGCCGACGGGCAGAAGGCGCTGGCGCTGGCCGGCATCATGGGCGGCGAACATTCCGGCATCAACGACGCGACCGCCGACCTGTTCCTCGAGAGCGCCTTCTTCGCCCCCGCGGCCATTGCCGGCAAGGCGCGCGCGCTGGGCTTTTCCTCCGACGCCTCCCACCGCTACGAGCGCGGCGTCGACTTCGAGCTGCAACGCCGCGCCATCGAGCGCGCGACGCAACTGATCCTTGCCATCTGTGGCGGCCGCCCGGGTCCGGTGGTCGAAGCCGTCGCCGCCGCGCACCTGCCCCGGCGGCCGCCGGTGCGCCTGCGCTTTGCGCGTGCGACCAAGGTGCTCGGCGTCGACCTCGGCGCGGCGCAGATCGAGAAGCTGATTGCCGGTCTCGGCTTCCCCTACCGCCGCGAGGGCGGCGAGCTGGTCGTGACCCCGCCTTCGTATCGCTACGACATGGCGATCGAGGAGGATCTGATCGAGGAAATCGCCCGCCTGCACGGCTACGACAACCTTCCCGCGCCCGCCCCGACGGCGCGCTGCGCCATGCTGCCGCTGCCCGAGACGCGCCGCGACGCGGCGCAGCTGCGGCGCCTGCTCGCCGGGCGCGGCTATCACGAAACGGTCAACTACAGCTTCGTGGCGGAGGAATGGGAAACCGATTTCGCCGCCAACGCGCAGCCCGTGCGGCTGGCGAATCCGATCGCCGGCACGCAGGGCGTGATGCGCTCGAGCCTGATCGGCGGTCTGGTCGGCGTGCTGGCCGGCAACCTCAAGCGCCAGACCGGGCGCGTGCGCGTGTTCGAAATCGGTCGCTGCTTCCTGCCCGCCGCCGCCGCGGAAACCGGCTACCGCCAGCCGCTGCGCGTCGCCGCGCTGGCCGCCGGCCCCGCCCTGCCCGAGCAATGGGGCGCACCGGCGCGCGCCGTCGACTTCCACGACCTCAAGGGCGACCTCGAAGCGCTGTTCGCCCCGCGCCCTCTCGTCTTCGCGCGTCACGCCCACCCGGCCCTGCATCCGGGCCGCTCCGCCCAGGTGCTGCTGGACGGCAAGGAAATCGGCGCGCTCGGCGAACTGCATCCGGAACTGCGCCAGAAACACGAACTGCCCGCGGCCGTGGCGCTGTTCGAGATCGACCTCGCCGCGCTGCTGGAAACGCCCCTGCCGGCCTACGTCGAAGTCTCGCGCTTCCCCGCCGTGGTGCGCGACCTCGCCCTGGTCGTGCCGCTGTCCTGCGCGGCGGCCGCCGTGCAGGACGTCCTGCGCGCCGCGGCGCCCGGGTTTGTGCGGGAAATACAACTGTTCGACGTCTACCACGGCGAGGGCGTGGCGCCGGACTGCAAGAGCCTTGCGTTCCGTGTCGCGATGCAAGATACTCGCAGGACGCTGGCCGACGCCGACGCCGACGCCGCGCTGGCGGGCCTGCTGGAAGCGGCGCGGGCGCAGTGCGGCGCCCGGCTGCGGAGCTAGGCCGGGGCGCAACGGGGAGAGAACAACAACGTGACGATGACGAAAGCGGAACTGGCCGACCTCCTGTTCGAGCGGGTCGGGCTCAACAAGCGCGAAGCCAAGGACATGGTCGAGGCCTTCTTCGAGGAAGTGCGCACCGCGCTGGAGCAGGGCGACGGCGTCAAGCTCTCCGGCTTCGGCAACTTCCAGCTGCGCGACAAGCCGCAGCGCCCCGGCCGCAATCCCAAGACCGGTGAAGAAATCCCGATCAGCGCGCGGCGCGTCGTCACTTTTCATGCCAGCCACAAGCTGAAGTCGGCCGTCGAGGCGGCGCATGACGGCGCACGCTAGGCGGGAAGCCCTGCCGCCGATCCCGGCCAAGCGCTACTTCACCATCGGCGAAGTCGGCGAGCTGTGCGGCGTCAAGCCGCACGTGCTGCGCTACTGGGAGCAGGAATTCACCCAGCTCAAGCCGGTCAAGCGGCGCGGCAACCGGCGTTACTACCAGCACCACGAAGTCCTGCTGGTGCGCCGCATCCGTCAGCTGCTCTACGAGGAAGGCTTCACCATCAGCGGCGCGCGCAACCGGCTCGACGAGCCGGCCGGCAA
>JAGXSN010000187.1 GCA_018333815.1 Sulfuritalea sp.
GGCCTGCGTTCCTCGATGGGCTATCTGGGCTGTCCCGCGATCGCCGACATGCACGCCCGCGCCGCATTCGTCGAGATCACCGCGGCCGGCGTGCGCGAGTCGCATGTCCATGACGTGCAGATCACCAAGGAAGCGCCCAACTACCACGTCGACTGATGGCGCATCAACGCATCCTCATCCTCGATTTCGGCTCCCAGGTCGCCCAGCTGATCGCGCGCCGCGTGCGCGAGCAGCAGGTGTACTGCGAGCTGCATCCCTTCGACGTCTCGGAAGATTTCGTCCGCGACTTTGCGCCGACCGGCATCGTCCTTTCGGGCGGACCCAATTCGGTCTATGAAGCCGAGGAATGGCGGGCGCCGCAGGCAGTGTTCGAACTCGGCGTGCCGGTGCTCGGCATCTGCTACGGCATGCAGACCATGGCGGCCCAGCTGGGCGGCAAGGTCGAGCGCTCGCACAAGCGCGAATTCGGCTTCGCCGAGCTGCGCGCGCGCGGCCATTCGCAGCTGTTCGAGGGCATCCAGGACCGCAGCAATGCGGAAGGCCACGGCCTGCTCGAAGTCTGGATGTCGCACGGCGACAAGGTCACCGCGCTGCCGCCCGGCTTCAGGGTGATCGGCAGCAACGCGTCGACGCCGATCGCGGCGATGGCCGACGAAAATCGTCGCTTCTACGGCGTGCAGTTCCACCCGGAAGTCACGCATACGCTCAAGGGGCGCGAGATCCTCGCCCGCTTCGTGCGCGACATCTGCGGCTGCCGCGGCGACTGGAACATGCCCGGTTATGTTGAAGAGGCCATCGCGCAGATTCGCGCCCAGGTCGGCCAGGAAGAGGTCATCCTCGGCCTGTCGGGCGGCGTCGATTCCTCGGTGGTCGCGGCCCTGCTGCACAAGGCGATCGGCGACCAGCTCACCTGCGTCTTCGTCGACAACGGCCTGCTGCGCCTGCACGAGGGCGAACAGGTGATGCAGACCTTTGCCCGCAACCTCGGCGTCAAGGTCATCCACGTCGATGCCACGGCGCAATTCATGGAGCAGCTGCAAGGCGTTGCCGACCCCGAGCAGAAGCGCAAGATCATCGGCCGCGAATTTGTCGAGGTCTTCCAGGCCGAAGCGAAAAAACTGCCGAATGCGAAATGGCTGGCGCAGGGCACCATCTACCCGGACGTGATCGAATCCGCCGGCGGCAAGACCAAGAAAGCGCACACCATCAAGAGCCACCACAACGTCGGCGGCCTGCCCGAGACGCTGAATTTGAAACTGTGCGAGCCGCTGCGCGAGTTGTTCAAGGACGAGGTGCGCGAGCTCGGGCTGGCGCTCGGACTGCCGCACGAGATGGTCTATCGCCACCCGTTCCCCGGCCCGGGCCTGGGCGTGCGCATCCTCGGCGAGGTGAAGAAGGAATATGCCGACCTGCTGCGCCGGGCCGACGCCATCTTCATCGACGAACTGCGCGCCGCCGACTGGTACGACAAGACCAGCCAGGCCTTCGTCGTCTTCCTGCCGGTCAAGAGCGTCGGCGTCATGGGCGACGGCCGCGTCTACGACTACGTCGTCGCACTGCGCGCCGTGCAGACCTCCGACTTCATGACCGCCAAGTGGGCCGAGCTGCCGCACGAGTTGCTGGCGCGCGTCTCCAACCGCATCGTCAATGAAATCCGCGGCATCAGCCGCGTCGTTTACGACATCACCGGCAAGCCGCCTGGCACGATAGAGTGGGAATGATCTGAGTACCTGGAGGTCGTTGAGAAAGCTCTTTGACTCGGGCGCATTGCAGTATGCCGCCGGAGATTCCGTTCTTTCATCGTCCAGCTACACGCTACCGACATATTCCCCCCGCGCCGGGTAATCGTTCTTCAGGACGAAGTCGATGGCGCCGAGAATCTCGTCGAAATGCGGCCGGGCGAAGGGCATGGTCTGCGTCGCACCCCAGAACAGGGTGCCATCCGGCCTGACCAGGAACAGGCCGGGTTCGGAGAACAGCGCCGGCTCGTCGATGCCGATCGACGTCTTGCCGCGCGAGGCGGAAATCGTCAGGCCCCAAGCGCGCGCCGTCGCCAGCGGCAGGGCATAGCCGAAGCGCAGGCGTTGCGCTTTCACCTTCTCGGCCATGGCGCGGGCGCGTTCCTCGGTGTCGGAGCAAAGCGCCAGCGGCGCCACGCCGCGCTGCGCGAAATCCTCGTGCAGGCGCTCGAGTTCCGACAGGTATTTGGCGCACAGCGGGCAATGCAGGCCGCGGTAAAACACCAGCAGGTCGAAAGTCGGCGCCGGCGCGACGGCGAGATCGAAAGCGGTGCCGTCCAGCACGGGAAGCCTGAGCGCGGGAACCGGCTGGCGGGGAATCAGGACGTTCGGAGAGGACATGGCGTTTTTCCTTTCAGATGGCGACGGTGAGATTGACCCAGGCATCGGGCAGCAGGGGCAGGATCAGGGCCTCGAGACGCTTGTCCCAGCCCATCAGGATGGCGCCGCCGAGCAGCGCCAGCAGGACGCCGAAGCCGTTCTTCATCGCCCCGGCGTGACCGAGAACCCAGGTGCGCGCCCGGGCAAACCCTGCCCGAGAGGCATAGGCCGCCAGGACGAGCGGCGTGGCCGCGCCGGCCCCGAAGGCGCCGAGGATCAGCGTGCCGCGCAAGGCGCCGCCCTCGGTCGCCACTAGGGTCAGGGCGGCCGCCAGCAGGGGGCCGGAGCATGGACTCCAGACCAGCCCGAGCAGCGCGCCCAGGAGCAGCGCGCCGCCCAGGGAACCGGCGTCGAGCTTGCCGGATATGCGGTCGGCGCCGCTGGCCAGCGGCGTCATGAGATTCGTGAAGCGTTCGTTGAGCGCCGGCACCAGCATCACGGCGCCGAGGATCAGCAGGAGTGCGCCGCCCGCCGTGCGCACCGAGTCGCCGTCGATGTCGAGCGCCGGACCGGCCAGCCCGACGATCAGTCCGATGAGGGCGAACGACAGGGTCATGCCCAGCCCGAGCGCCAGCGGGCCGGCCCGATGGCCCTGCAGGCTGCCGCCGACGACCAGCGGCAGCAGCGGAAAGACGCAGGGCGACAGCGTCGTCAGTCCGCCGGCCGTCAGGGCGAGCGCCAGGTGCCCGAGTGAGGCGGCTTCCATGCTTCAGAGCGCGCTGGCCAGCACGTCCTTGAGTCTGGCCGGATCGGTTTCGCCGCCGCTGCGCGCGGTTTCCCTGCCGCCCTTGAAGACGATGACGGCCGATTGCGAGCGCACCCCCAGGGATTTTCTGAGTTCGCGCTCCTTGTCGTAATTGACGACCAGCAGCGTGACCGGCTGCAGCTGCGGGTCCACCTGGAGTGTCTGGAAGGCCTGCTCCTGGGCCCTGCAGGTCGGGCACCAGTCGGCGTGGAAGTGCAGGGCGACCGGCTTGCCGGCGGCCTGCGCCTGTTGCAGGCGGACGGCGGTATAGGGCTGGATGTCGAGGGCGCGGGCCAGGCCGGCAGCCAGCACCAGCGGGAGGCTCAGCGCCAGAAGGATGGCACGGGTTTTCATGCGGGTTTCTCCGTCGCGTGGTTGGGCAGGGATTAGACGCGGGTGCGGCCGGTTTCTTACAGAAAATGGTTTCGCGGTGGCGCACTGCCGGGCAGAGGTCGTAGACTACGCCAGAGCGGAACGTGGCGAAGGGGCCCGGTCTGCCCCGTCCGCGAAACTTCGCATGCCCCGCGCAGATGACCGTGAAATGAACACCGACCTCAATATTCCCCTCTCCGACGCGGAGCTCGACGAGCTCGACCGCTTCCTCCTGTCCGACGCCATCAATGACGAGGCGATGGACATTTCCATGCTGGACGGCTTTCTCACCGCCCTGGCGATCGGCCCCAACCTCCTGCCGCCCAGCCGCTGGCTGCCGGTCATCTGGGGCGGGCCGATGACCTGGGAGAGCGAGGCCCAGGCCAAGAGGATCATGGCGCTGGTGTTTCGCCACGCCAACGACATTCTTTTTTACCTGCGCGGCCACCCGGACGAATTCGAGCCTCTGCTTTATGAAAGCGAGCGCCAGGGCAAGAAGGTTCCGATCATCGACGAGTGGTGCACCGGTTTCATCACGGGCATGGCGCTCGACGAGGAAGCCTGGCAGCCCCTGATGGAGTCGGAAGAAGGCAGCGATATGCTCTATCCGATCATGCTCTACGGTACCGAGGCGGGCTGGGAACGTTTGCGCACCGATCCGGCGCTCGCCGGGCGGCATGAAGAATTCGCCGCCGCGCTCGGCGACAGCGTCATCGCCATCATGGACTGGTGGCTGCCCCTGCGCAAGGCGCAAGCGACCCTCCGGCGCCCGGAACCCAAGGTCGGCCGCAACGATCCCTGTCCCTGCGGCAGCGGCAAGAAGTTCAAGCAGTGCTGCGGCGGACTCAAGACGCTGCACTGAGCGCCGCAGCGGACGCCACATCGACCCCCATGCGCATCCTGCACATTCTCGACCATTCGATTCCGCTGCACAGCGGCTACACCTTCCGCAGCGCCGCCATCCTGCGCGAGCAGCGCGCGCTGGGCTGGGAAACTTTCCATCTCACCTCGCCCAAGCAGGGCAAGGCAAGCGCCGATCCGGAAGACGTCGATGGCCTGCGCTTCCATCGCACGCCGGTACCGCCCGAGGGGCCGCCCGTCATCAACGCGCTGCGCCAGATCCGGGCCACCGAAACCCGCCTCGAAGACCTGGCCAGGGCGCTGCGCCCCGACATCCTGCATGCCCACTCGCCGGTGCTCAACGCCATTCCCGCGCTGCGCGTCGGCAAGCGGCTCGGCATTCCGGTCGTATACGAAATCCGCGCCTTCTGGGAAGACGCCGCCGTCGATCACGGCGTCACGCGCGAAGGCAGCCTGCGCTACCGGCTCACGCGCGGCCTCGAAACCTGGGTGCTGCGCCGGGTCGACCATGCCTTCACCATCTGCGAAGGTCTGCGCCGGGACATCGTCGCGCGCGGCATTCCGGCCGACAAGGTGACCGTCATCCCCAACGCCGTCGATCTCGAAAGTTTCCATCTTTCGGGCGAAGCCGACGCCGCTCTCAAAAGTCGGCTCTCGCTCGACGGCGCGACGGTGGTCGGCTTCATCGGCTCCTTCTACGCCTACGAAGGCCTCGACCTGCTGCTCGAGGCCCTCCCGGCCATGCTGGCCGGGCGGCCGGAACTGCGCGTGCTGCTCGTCGGCGGCGGCCCGCAGGAGACCAATCTCAAGGCGCAGGCCGCGCGGCTGGGCATCGCCGACCGGGTCGTCTTCGCCGGCCGCGTGCCGCACGGCGAGGTCGGCCGCTATTACGACCTGATCGACCTGTTGGCCTACCCGCGCCACGCGATGCGGCTGACCGAACTGGTCACGCCGCTCAAACCCCTCGAAGCCATGGCGCAGGGGCGGGTGTTCGTCGCTTCCGACGTCGGCGGCCACCGGGAGTTGATCCGCGACGGCGAAACCGGCCGCCTGTTCAAGGCCGGCGACGCCGGCGCGCTCGCCGCCGCCATCGAACACATGCTCGAGCATCGGCGGGACTGGCCCGCCTACCGCGCGGCCGGGCGGCGCCACGTCGAGACCGTGCGCAACTGGCGCAACAGCGTGGCCAATTACCGGGCGGTTTATGCTCGCCTGGAGCGAAATCCAGGGTAATGCCCGATGGGTAATTCTGCGAGACGCTGCCTGTGCGGAAATGGCGGGACGGCCCCCGCGGCATGCCGGTTCGCATGCAGTCCGT
>JAGXSN010000188.1 GCA_018333815.1 Sulfuritalea sp.
TCGTTCTGGTGCATGGGTTTCAACCAGCACACGCGCGGCACCTGGGTCAACAACATGAACTACAACATCCACCTGCTGGTGGGCAAGATTTCCGAGCCGGGCAACAGCCCGTTCTCGCTCACCGGCCAGCCCACCGCCTGCGGCACGGCGCGCGAGGTCGGCGTGTTCGCCCACCGCCTGCCCGCCGACATGGTGGTGACCAATCCGGAGCACCGCGCGCTGGCCGAAAAAATCTGGAAGCTGCCGGCCGGCACGGTGCCGGAGCGCGTCGGCTATCACGCCGTGCTGCAGTCGCGCATGCTCAAGGACGGGAGAATCGGCTTTTACTGGACGACGACCACCAACAACATGCAGGCCGGCCCGAACATCAACGACGAGATCTATCCCGGCTGGCGCAACCCGAAGGCCTTTGTGGTCGTTTCGGACATCTACCCGACCATGTCGGCCATGTCGGCCGACCTGATCCTGCCCTGCGCGACCTGGATGGAGAAGGAGGGCGCCTTCGGCAACGCCGAGCGGCGCGGCCAGTTCTGGCGTCAGCAGGTCAAGGCGCCGGGCGAGAGCAAGTCCGACCTGTGGCAGATCATGGAATTTTCCAAGCGCTTCAAGACCGACGAAGTCTGGCCCGCCGACCTGCTCGCCAAGGCCCCGGATCTGCGCGGCAAGACGCTCTACGAGGTGCTGTTCGCCAACGGCCAGGTCGACAAGTATCCCAAGGCGGAAGCGGCCCGCTCCAACGCCCATGCCTGGGCCAACTACACCAACGACGAGACCGATTACTACGGTTACTACGCCCAGAAGGGCCTGTTCGAGGAATATCGCATCTTCACCCTCGGCAAGGGCAAGGACATGGGCGAGTTCGACCACTACCACCGTGTGCGCGGCCTGCGCTGGCCGGTGGTGAACGGCAAGGAGACCCTGTGGCGTTTCCGCGAGGGCTACGATCCCTACGTCAAGGCTGGCGAAGGCGTGCGCTTCTACGGTCGCGCCGACGGCAAGGCCTGGGCGTTCGCGCTGCCCTACCAGGATCCGCCGGAGATGCCGGATCGCGAATACGACCTGTGGCTGTGCACCGGGCGCGTGCTGGAGCACTGGCACACCGGCTCGATGACGCGGCGCGTGCCCGAACTCTACCGCGCCTTCCCGGATGCCGTCATGTGGATGCACCCGAAGGATGCGGAAAAGCGCGGCATCAAGCGCGGTGACATCGTCAAGGTGGCGACGCGGCGCGGCGAGATCGAGCTGCGCGCCGAAACCCGCGGCCGCAACAAGATGCCCGAAGGCATGGTCTTTGTTCCGTTCTTCGACGAGCACCGGCTGGTCAATAAGCTGATTCTCGACGCCACCTGTCCGATCTCGAAAGAGACGGACTACAAGAAGAACGCCTGCAAGGTATGGAAGGCCTGATGACCGTCTGACCGGCAATGCGGGAAACGCGGCCGCGGCAGGATGCGCCCGTTTTCCGCCCGCACAACATGGACAACACTGCGCAACCCAGAGGCTCCGCCCGTCGCCAGTTCTTCGCCGATGCCGCGCGCATGACCTGCGGCGTCGGCCTGCTGGGGCTGGGGGTCGGGCTGTATGCGCGCAACGCGACGGCGCTGCCGCCGGCCGCGCTGCGGCCGCCGGGCGCCCTGCCCGAGCCGGAGTTCTCGGCGGCCTGCATCCGCTGCGGCATGTGCGTGCGCGACTGTCCCTACCACATGCTGTATCTGGCCCGGCCGGAAGACCCGATGCCCACCGGCACGCCGTATTTCGTCGCGCGCCAGGCGCCCTGCGAGATGTGCGAGCACATTCCCTGCGTCAAGGCCTGTCCGACGACCGCGCTCGATCATGCCCTGACCGACATCACCCAGGCGCGCATGGGTCTGGCAGTGCTGGTCGACCAGGAAACCTGCCTCAACTTCCTCGGCCTGCGCTGCGATATCTGCTACCGCGTCTGTCCGGTGCTCGACAAGGCGATCACCCTCCAGCAGCAGTCCAATGTGCGCACCGGGTTCCACACGCTGTTCATTCCGGTGGTGCATTCCGATCATTGCACGGGCTGCGGGCTGTGCGAGAAGGCCTGCCCGACGGAAATCGCGGCGATCAAGGTCTTCCCGCTCTACATGGCCAAGGGCCAGCTGTCGGCGCACTACCGGCTCGGCTGGGTGGAAAAGGAGAAGGCCGGCGGCAGCCTGGTCGCCCCCGATATCGAGCGCCACTACCACACGCCCGAAGGCCTCAAGTATGAATACGGCAAGGGCCTGTCCGCCGTGCCGCCGGCGCAGGAGGCCGTCCCGCCGGCGCCGACTTCCCCGTCCGGGGCGCCGAAGGCCCTGCAAGGAGACAGGCTGTGAGCCCGAACTTCCTGCATCCGGGCGCCGACGCCATCGCCGCCAATGGCTGGCTGGCGGCGCACCGGTGGCTGATCCTGCGCCGCGCCAGCCAGCTCGGCATCCTGCTGCTGTTCATGGTCGGGCCGTGGTTCGGCGTGTGGATCGTCAAGGGCAACCTGAACTACAGCTACACCTTGGGCGTGCTGCCGCTCACCGACCCCTACCTGCTCGCCCAGATGCTGGTGGCGGGGCAGTCCCCGGCCGACCTGGCCTGGATCGGCGCGGCGATCGTCGTCGTCTTCTATCTGCTGGTCGGCGGGCGCGGCTACTGCGCCTGGGCCTGCCCGGTCAATCTGCTTACCGATGCGGCCCACTGGCTGCGCACCCGGCTGGGCATCAAGGGCGGCGCGCACATCTCGCGCACCGCCCGCTACTGGATGCTCGCCATGACCCTGGTCGTGGCCGCCGTGACCGGGACCATCGCCTGGGAAATGGTCAATCCGGTGTCGATGTTCCACCGTGGCCTGATGTTCGGCATGGGCCTGGCCTGGACGGTGCTGCTCGCCGTTTTCCTCTTCGACCTTTTCGTCATGCGGCGCGGCTGGTGCGGCCACCTGTGCCCGGTCGGCGCCTTCTACGGCCTGATCGGCAGGCTGTCCCTGCTGCGCATGATGCTGCCGCGGCGCGAGGCCTGCAACGACTGCATGGACTGTTACGCCGTCTGCCCGGAGCAGCAGGTGATCCGCCCGGCGCTGAAGGCGATCGATGGCGCGCCGCCGGTCATCCTCGATTCGGCCTGCACCAATTGCGGACGCTGCATCGACGTCTGCTCCAAGGAGGTTTTCCGCTTCGGCGTTGCGGTTCCCGGTGTCATCGGGGCGGCTGCGCCTCAACCGAAATGACCCATCTTTTCCGTCTAGGAGGAATTCAATCATGAGAAAGACTGCAAGCCTCGCCCTCGCGACACTGCTTCTGGCCACCATCATCGGCTGCGCGGCGACCGGCGCGCCCACCCCGATGCGCGGCGCCGGCGTGTCGGCGCCCGACCGGGCGCCCGCGCCGACGGTCTTCACGGACAAGATGCCGGGGGTCGGCCAGCCGCAGCTGATTTCCCGCAGCTTCATCGGCCAGCCGCCGATGGTGCCGCATACCGTGGAGAAGTATGTTCCGCTGACGATGGAGGAAAACGCCTGCTTCGACTGCCACATCACCGAGGAACTGCGCGGCCAGAAGGTGCCGAAGATGGGCGAGAGCCACTTCTCCAAGACCTTGAAGCGGCGCGATGGTTCGCCCCAGCTTTCCATGGACCGCTTCCAGTGCGACACCTGCCATGTCCCGCAAGCGGACGCCAAGCCGCTCGTCGACAACAAGTTTGTCGGCGTGACGAGATGATTTCCCCCCAACTGCAAGAGGAGTCTGTACCCATGAAAATTACCCTGCTGGCAACCGCGGCGGCGTCTCTCGCGCTGGCCGGCTTTTCCGCAAACGCCCTGGCGCTGGACGTCGAGGCCGCCAGGTCCCTGGCCGACCAGAACAACTGCATGCAGTGCCACGGCCTGCGCAAGGACAAGGACGGCCCCTCCTTCCTCAAGACCGCCGACCGGCTCAGGGGCAAGCCCAACGCCACCGACGAGGTCCTCAAGCATCTGACCTCCGGCAAGGAAGTCAAGCTCGCCGACGGCACGAAGGAAAAGCACACGGTCGCCAAGACCATGCCGGCCAACGACGTGGCCCAGCTGAGAAACCTGGCCGCCTTCATTCTGTCGATCCAGCCCAAGTAGGCGATCGCGATCATGACGGCATCCGGCAAATCCGGCTGGTGGGCGGCGCTGCGGCGACCGAGCGCGAAGTATTCGCTGCTTGCGCTGCTCGTGGTCGGCTTTTTCGGCGGCATCCTCTTCTGGGGCGGTTTCAACACCGGAATGGAGGCGACCAACGCGATGAAGTTCTGCATCGCCTGTCACGAGATGCGCACCACCGTGTACGAGGAATACAAGACCACCATCCACTACAGCAATCGCACCGGGGTGCGCGCCACCTGCGCCGATTGCCATGTCCCGCGCGACTGGACCAACAAGATGATCCGCAAGGTCAGGGCCAGTTACGAGCTCTGGGGCAAGATCACCGGCAAGATCGACACGCCGGAAAAATTCGAGGCCAACCGCATGGCGATGGCCGAACGCGAGTGGGCGCGCATGAGGGCCACCGACTCGATCGAGTGCCGCAACTGCCATAGCTTCGAAGCGATGAGCCAGGAAGCCCAGAAGAAAACGGCCCACAAGAAGCACGTGGAGGCGCGGCAGCAGGGGATGACCTGCATCGACTGTCATCAGGGCATCGCCCACCGGCTGCCCAGGGGCTTTCGCAAGCCCGGCGCGGAGGAAGAGGAATGAAGCCTAAGGATGCCCATCGGATCGGCTCCGGAGAGGTCGGGATGGGCCTGCACATCGCGCGGCAGACGGACCTGGCGCAGATGCTGGCCGGCTTCCCCCTGTTCCAGACGCTCGACGAAACCTGCCGCGTGCGCGTGGCGGCGCGCGCGCGCGAACGCCGGCTGGATCGCAACGAGATCCTGTTCCAGAAAGGCGACCCGGCGCGTTGCCTCTATCTGGTCGTCTATGGGCAGATCAAGCTGGCCCTGCCGGGAGTCAACGGCAACGAGAAAGTCGTCGAGCTGGTCGGTCCCCTGCAGAATTTCGGCGAGGAATCGCTGCTCACCGACAGCCCCCATCCGGTCTTCGCCCAGGCCGTCACGGAATCCCTGCTGGTGCTGATTTCGAAAGACGCGATCGCCGACCTGGTCGAATGCGCGCCGGCGTTCGCGCGCAGCATGGTGACCAATCTGGCGCGCCACGCGCGCAAGCTGATCCAGGACGTGGAAACCTATACCCAGCACAACGGCGCGCAGCGCGTCATCGGCTATCTGAATGATCGCTGCCCGGACGGCGGCAATCCCGACATCAGCATCGTCGTCACCCTGCCGGCCTCGAAGCAGCTCATCGCCTCGCGTCTCAACCTGACGCCGGAGACGTTTTCGCGCATCCTGCGCGATCTGGAGGAAGCGAGCCTGATCGAAGTGCAGGGCAAGCAGATCCGGATCAACAACCCGCGGCGCCTGCGGGGATACGATTCCTGACGGGCGAGGCGTCCGTCTGCGGCCGATTGTCGCAGTCCGGCGCGGTTGCGTTCGCCGCGCCGGGGGGATAATCGCGCCATGCAGACTCCGGACGACCTCCGTCTTGGCGCCATCCGTCGCCGCATCGTCCTCCTGCGCTGGTGGTTGATCGGCGCGCTTGCGCTTGCCGTCCTGGCAGCGCCGACTTTCCTCGCCATCGCCCTGCCGCTCGCACCGCTGCTGGCGCTGCTGCTGCTGCTGGCGGCCTACAACCTCGTCACCCGCTGGCGGGCCGGCGCCGACGGGTTCCATGCCGGCGACCTGGCGGGCCAGTTGGCGGTCGATCTCGTCGCCATGGGCGCGATGCTCTACCTGACCGGCGGTGCGACCAATCCGCTCATCTCGTTGCTGCTCCTGCCGGTGGCGGTCGCCGCCCTTGCCTTGCCGGCTTCCTGGGCCGCCGCCCTGGCCGCCCTGGCCGTCGCCATCTACTCCCTGCTGATGTTTCACGCGTTGCCGTTGCCGGTCGAGGATGCCCAGCGCGCGATGCAGCTCCACCTGGGCGGCATGTGGCTCACCTTCGCGGTCAGCGTCGCGCTGCTGGTGTGGTTCGTCACGCGCATGACGGCCTCGCTGCGCGCGCGCGACATGGCGCTGGCCGCCGCGCGCGAGGAGGCCCTGCGCGATGCCCAGGTGGTGGCGCTGGGTCAGCTCGCGGCCGGCGCCGCGCACGAGCTCGGCACGCCGCTGGCGACGATGAACGTGCTGGCCGGCGAACTTTCCGCCGCCGCCCGCCTGCCGGCC
>JAGXSN010000189.1 GCA_018333815.1 Sulfuritalea sp.
GTGTCGGCGGACAGCCTGGCCAGGCGCTCGGCGACCGCCGGGTTGTTGACCCGGCGGCTGATACGGCGTGTCTGGACCGCCTGACGGGATTGCGCCAGGGCACTGCCGGCGGCGGCGCCGGCCAGCGCCTGCTGCAACACCCGCAGTTCGGCGAGTTTTTCGACGGCGAAAGCCAGCCAGCTGCGCAGTTCCGCATCGAGCTTCGCTTCTCCGGCAACGCTGAACGGCACGTGCAGCAGCGAGCAGGACGGTGCCAGCCACAGACTTCCGCTGCGCTTCTCGAACAGGGGGCGCAGTTGCACCAGCGCGGCGTCGAGATCGGTACGCCAGACGTTGCGGCCATCGACGATGCCCAGCGACAGGACCTTGTGCGCTGGCAACCAGTCGGCAACCGCCATGACTTCCTCCGGCGCACGCACGGCATCGATGTGCAGGCCGGTGACCGGCAGACGGCAAGCGAGGTTGAGGTTTTCCTGGAGGGGCGAAAAGTAGGTGGCCAGCAGCATGGGGACGTTGGCCGCCGCCAGCCGGTTATAGGCAGGCTCGAAGGCCTGGCGCCAGGCCGGCGGCAGGTCCAGCCCCAGAATCGGCTCGTCGATCTGCACCCATTCGACGCCTTGCGCTTTCAGGCGGGCGAGGATCTGTCCGTAGACTGGCAGCAAGCGATCGAGCAGGCTCAGGCGGTCGAAATCCGACGCCTTCTCCTTGCCCAGCCACAGGAAGGTCAGCGGGCCGACAAGCACTGCCTTGACCCGGTGCCCGAGGGCCACTGCCTCCTCGACTTCGGTAAAGAGGCGCTCGCTGGCCAGCGAGAACTCCGTTTCCGGCTGGAATTCGGGGACCAGGTAGTGGTAGTTGGTATCGAACCATTTGGTCATTTCCAGTGCCGGTTTGCCGGCGGCCGAGCTGCCTTCCTCGCGGGCGACCCCACGAGCCAGCGTGAAGTGGCGCGCGAGTTCCGGCTTGTCCCCGCAAAACCCGAAGCGTGCCGGCTCGCAGCCAAGCAACTGGATGTGGTTGGCGACATGATCGTAGTAGGCGAAATCGCCCACCGTCACGAAAGCCAGTCCGGCTTCCCGCTGTATGTTCCAGTGGCGGGCCCGCAGGTCGCTGCCGACGCCTTCCAGTTCCGTGGCGGTCATCTCACCGCGCCAATGGCGTTCGAGAGCGAACTTCAGTTCGCGCTGGGCTCCAATGCGGGGAAAACCGAGGGTATGGGTGTTGATCATCGTGAGCCTCCGTGTCCTGAAAGGCTTGGATGATGCGTTGGGGCTATGTATGATTCAAACGATATATTTTCTGCAATCGCATGAATAATTCTAATGATGAAAAGCCTCCTCGAACTGCGTCATCTGCGGACACTCGTCGCTCTGCGGAACGGCGGCAGCCTTTCGCGGGCCGCCGAGTTGCTCAGCCTGACGCAATCGGCGCTCTCGCATCAAATCAAGCTGCTCGAATCGGTCTACGGCGCGCTGCTGTTCGAGCGCAAGTCGGTGCCGCCGCGCTTCACCGCCATCGGCAGCCGCCTGCTGGAACTGGCCGATGCGCTCCTGCCCCGTGTGGATGAGGCGGAACGCGACATTGCGCGGCTCGCCGCCGGCACCGCAGGGCAGTTGCGCATCGCCGTCGAGTGTCATACCTGCTTCGACTGGCTGATGCCGGCGATGGACGCCTTTCGCGAACGCTGGCCGGAGGTCGAACTGGATATCGTCTCCGGCTTTCACGCCGACCCGGTCGGGCTGATCCACCAGGGGCGGGCCGATTTCGCGCTGGTCTCGGAAATCGACAGCGATGAGCGTGGCGTTGGCTTCCACTCCCTGTTCGGTTTCGAGATCGTCGCCGTCCTGGCCAAGGGCCACGCGCTGGCCAGCGCCCCTTGGCTGGAAGCATCGGACTTCGCCGATCAGACCCTCATCTCCTACCCGGTGCCCGACGAGATGCTCGACGTGGTGCGCCAGGTGCTGGCTCCGGCCGGTGTTCGGCCCAAGCGGCGCAGCACCGAGCTGACCATCGCGCTGCTGCAACTGGTGGCCAGCGGCCGGGGCATTGCCGCGCTCCCCCTGTGGGCCGTGCAAAGCTATCTGGAGCGGGGCTATGTGCTGAGTCGCCCCATAGGCCGCAACGGACTTCACGCCAGTCTTTACGGCGCCTGCCCGGCCAGCCTCTCCAGTGCCCCCTATCTGACTGATTTCGTCGGTCTCCTGCGGGAGACGTGCTTCCTGAGTTTGCCGGGGATCACGCTGCTGTAACCGGTAAGCGGGGTCCGGGACGCAATTCGCGGCGGGAGAAGTCGTGCTGCTTGGCGAACGCCAGGGCGCCGGCGGCGTGGGTCATTCCGTGCAGTCAGAACCGTTGGCTTGGGAATCGCCAACGGTCCGTGCGATGAATCGATCGAGTTGCGCGTGCGCATCCGCCTCCGGCCGGAGCAGATACGTGGTCAGGGTCGGCGTTTTCCCTGCCAGCCGACGCGTGACAACCTCGGATCGATGATATGCAATGATCTGCGCGTGACAGGCCAGGCCGAGCCCATAACCGGCCGCGACCAGCGCGAGCATGACATCGTTGCTGGCGACGTACTCCGCGATCGTCGGGTCGAAGCCGGAGGAGCGAAAGATGCGTTTGATCTGCCTGTAGCGGCCTTCGCAAGTCTCGGGGTGACAGAGCACCAGCGGATACTGCATTACCTTGTCGAACGGAATCGCGCGAAAGGCCAGCAGAGGATGGCGCGCGGGAAGGACGACCAGGAGCGGGTCCTTCCAGACGGGCTGTGCGATCAGTCCGCCTCCGCTCTCGTCCGAGCGGGCGAACCCTGCGTCGTACAGGTCGTTGCGGAGGCCTCTCACCTGCTGGGCGAGAGGGACCTCGAAGAGGCGTATCTCGACTTCCGGCTCCTCCAGCCTGCATCTGGCGAGCAACTCGGAAAGCCGCCGCGGCACGACACCATCGGACAGCGCGATGCGAAGCGTTCCCCGGAAGCCGGAGGCCGCCGCCCGCGCGTTCGCCGTCGCCTGTTCCACCGCGAGAAGGATGCGTCGTACGTCCTTCTGAAACACTTGCCCCGCCCATGTGAGGCGTGTCCCCCTGGGGTTTCGTTCGAACAGCCGCACCCTCAGCTCCGTTTCCAGTTCCTTGATCGCTCGTGACAGTGGGGATTGTTCGATGTGCAAACGTTCCGCGGCACGAGTGAAATGGAGCTCTTCCGCCAGGGCGATGAAGCAGCGAAGATGTCGAAGGTCCATTTCTCCTCCTTCTCCATCAGGACTGGCGGTCCGCGGTCTCCTCCATGCTCGTGAGGATCGCCGGGGGGCGCGACCGACGCTCCCCACACCCACGGTCATCGGCCATGGGCCGGATTGCCCGCGAGACACGCAGCACCCGTCACGTCCCCGGCTCGGTGACGAAGGCAAGCTTGAGAATCCCCGCGCGCTGCACGGCGGCCATCACCCTGACCACGTTCTCGTACGCCACCTCGCGGTCGCCGCGGATGAATACTTCCGGCTGGGGTTGTCGACCCGCCGAGGCCAGAAGCCGGGATTCCAATGCCGCATCGGAGATCACCTCATCGTTCCAATGGATCGTTCCATCGGCCGTGATCGAGAGGGTCACGCTCTCCGACCGGACGAGGTCCGGGGCGTTGTCGGCCCGGGGAAGGTCCAGCCTCACCGAGTGCGTGAGCACCGGCACGGTGATGATGAAGATGATGAGCAGGACCAGCATTACGTCCACCAGCGGCGTCATGTTGATCTCGCTGACCATGTCTTCGTCGGCGTCGAGTCCGTTTCCAAAGGCCATGCCGCCCCCCTCAAGCCTTGGCGGCTGCCCGCGCCGAACGAATGGCCGCGGTTGCCGTCGCGTCCCGATCCCTGTCACCGGGGCGAGCGACGGGTGAACCCGTCAGGAAATAGGCGTGCAGTTGGCGCGCGAAGCGGTTGAGCTTGCCCAGAATGCCCTTGTTGGCGCGCGTCAGGGCGTTGTATCCCAGCACCGCCGGAATCGCCACGGCCAGTCCAAAGGCAGTCATGATGAGCGCCTCGCCCACCGGTCCGGCCACCTTGTCGATGCTGGCCTGCCCCGTCACGCCGATGCCCACCAGCGCGTGATAGATGCCCCAGACGGTGCCGAACAGGCCGATGAAGGGCGCGGTCGCCCCGACCGACGCCAGCACGGACAGTCCGCTCTGAAGGTGCGCAGCGCTTTCGTCGATCGCGCCGCGTAGGCTCTCGGTCAGCCAATCGGCCAGGCTGATCTGGCCGTGAAGGTCCTCCTTGTTCACGACATGGTGGTCGATCGCCGCCTTGCCTTCTTCCGCCAGATGGCGGAAGGGGTTGAAACCAGTCGGGCCGTCGAACACGCGCAGTCCCTCACTGAAGCTGTGCGCATGCCAGAAATCCGCCGCCGTGCGGGCGGCGCGGCGCAGCCTGGCCACGCGCCATGCGCGGGTCACGATCACGTACCACGAGGCGATGGACATCATCAGCAACATGACGGCCACCGCCTTGATGACCGCGTCGCCTCCGTTCCAGAGCGATGCGAGACCATAGGGACTGTCGGGCATGGGAAGGACTCCTTGTAATGGTTGGAAAACGATTCGCGCGACGCTACGAATCCAGGCGGAAATCGACGGGCTGCACGTACCAGAAGGGGATCGGCTCGTCGCCTCGCCGCGCCGGCACATAGCGCCACCGGCGCACCGCATCGAGCGCCACCTCATCCAGGCGGGGATGGCCGCTGGACCGCCTGAGCCTGGTCTCGCCCACGCGGCCGTCGGCCAGGATGTACACGTCCAGCACCACCCGGCCCTCCTCGCGAAGCCGCCTGGACAGCGACGGATAAGGCGGTGGCGGATTGTTCAGGTGCGCGGCGTCCGAACGCGGCGGCGTGACGGCTTGTGGCGCTTCCCTCGCTTCCGCCTGGGGCGCGGGAGCAGCCACCAGTGGAGAGGGATCGGTGGCGGGCTGCGCGGCGGCCTGCTGCGCGACGGGCCGCTCCGGTGGCGGTGCCGTCACGGCGCGCGGGG
>JAGXSN010000190.1 GCA_018333815.1 Sulfuritalea sp.
CGCCAGCCGCGGGCAGCGGTTGCCGTCGATCAGCGCCGCGGCGGGTGTCAGCGCCAGCCCCGCCACGGCGCGCTGCATCGCCAGCAAGCTGGCTTGCAGGATGTTGAGCGCGTCGATTTCCTCGACCGAGGCTGCGGCCACGCTCCAGGCCAGGGCATGGATGCGGATCTCGGCGGCGAGCAGCTCGCGCGTGCGGGCCGGGAGCTTCTTCGAATCAGCGAGGCCGGCAACCGGCCGGGCGGGGTCGAGTATGACCGCGGCCGCGACCACCGGCCCGGCGAGCGGACCCCGGCCGGCCTCATCGACGCCGCATTCCGGGCGAATCGTCATGCCCTGCGGCCGAGCAGCGGCAGGATCGCCGCCGCCGCCTTCTCCGCGGTGTCCTGGCGCAGCTGCCGGTGGATGGCGCTAAAGCAGATGGACAGTCGTTCCCGCACGACGTCGTCGAGCACGAGGTTGCCGAGCGCCTGGGCGAGGTTTTCCGGCGTGGCGTCGTCCTGGAGGAACTCGGGCACGACGAAGCGGCCGGCGAGGATGTTCGGCAGGCCGACCCAGGGCTGGTAGCGCATGCGCTTCATCAGGCGCCACGACCAGGGCGACATGCGGTAGGCAATCACGTGCGGCGCCTTGAGCAGCGCCGCTTCGAGCGTCGCCGTGCCGCTCGCCACCAGCGCGCCGTCGCAGGCCGCCAGCGCATCCTCGGCATGGCCGAAGAGGAGCTTCAGGCAGCCGGGGGAAGGCTGCGCGACGGCGTCGAGTTCGACCTGTGCGACCGGGTGCGCAAAGCGGGAGACGGGTTCCCGCAACAGCCAATCCTGGCAGCCCGTTTTCCAGAGTTCGGCCTCGAACCGCTGGCGCGTTTCGCGCGAGACGAGCGGCACGAGGAAGAGCGCCCGCGGAAAACGCGCGCGCAGCAGGCCCGCAGTGCGAAGGAACAGCTCCGCCATGTAGGCAACCTCGGATTGCCGACTGCCCGGCAGCAGGGCGATCAGCGGGAAGGCCGCGTCGGCCAGGCCAAGCCGCTCGCGTGCCGCCGCGCGCTGCCCTTCGAGCGGAAATACGTCGGCGAGCGGATGACCGACGTAGCTGACCGATACGCCGGCTCGCTCGTAGAGCGGCGCCTCGAAAGGGAACAGGGCGAGCAGATGGTCGACGGCGCGCGCGATCTTCCCGATTCGGCTGCCGCGCCAGGCCCAGACCGAGGGACCGACGTAATGCACCGTCGGGATGCCGGCGCGCTTGAGGCGAGCCTCGAGCCAAAGGTTGAAATCGGGCGCATCGACGCCGATGAAGAGGTCGGGCTTCTCGGCGAGCAGGCGCGCCAGCAGCGCGCGGCGGATCGCCGCGATGGCACGGTAGTGGCGCAGCACCTCGGCATAACCGCGCACCGCCAGCCGTTCCGCCGGCCACCAGATGTCGCAGCCGGCGCCTTGCATCTTCGGCCCGCCGATGCCGCAAAACTCGGCGCCGGGCAGACGGCGCCCGAGCGCCTCGATCAGGTGCGCGGCGAGCAGGTCGCCGGAGGCTTCGCCCGCCACCAGGGCAATGCGCGGGGCGGCCATCTAGCGGATGATGCCGCGCCCCGGCGCCGCGAGAAAGTCGGCCAGCGCGGCCAGCGGCGCCAGATCGCCCTGCTGCGCCTCGGCGGCGATGGCGGCGATCGCCGCGTCGAGCTTGAGCCCGCTGCGATAGAGCGTCTTGTAGGCGCGCTTGATGGACGCGATGGTCTCGGCGGAATAGCCGCGCCGTCTCAGCCCCTCGCCGTTGATGCCGTGCGGCGCCGCCGGGTTGCCGGACGCCGTGACGAAGGGCGGCACATCCTGCAGCAGGATGGCGCCCATGCCGGTGATGCAGTGCGCGCCGATGCGGACGAACTGATGAACGACGGTGAAGCCGCCGAGGATGGCCCAGTCGCCGACCTGCACGTGGCCGGCGAGCTGCGCGTTGTTGGCGAAGATGGTGTGGTCGCCGACCTGGCAGTCGTGCGCCAGATGCACGTAGGCCATGATCCAGTTGTCGTCGCCCAGGCGCGTGACGCCGACGTCCTGCGCCGTGCCGCGGTTGAAGGTGCAAAACTCGCGGATGGTGTTGCGGTCGCCGATCTCGAGCCGCGTCGGCTCGCCGGCATATTTCTTGTCTTGCGGCATCTCGCCCAGCGAGACGAACTGGAAGATGCGGTTGTCGCGGCCGATGCGGGTCGGCCCGTTGATCACCGCGTGCGGCCCGATCCAGGTGCCGGCGCCGATCTCGACTCCGGCGCCGACGATCGCGTAGGCGCCGACGCAAACGCTCTCGTCCAGCCGCGCGCCCGGATCGATCAGCGCGGTCGGATGAACACCGGAGGGCATCTCAGTTTTCCAGCTTGCGCAGGGTGCAGATCAGCTCGGCCTCGCAGGCCACCTGGCCGTCCACCTTGGCCTGGCCGGAAAATTTCCACATGCCGCGCTTGCTCAGGGTGATCGCCACCTCCATGACCAGCTGGTCGCCGGGGCCGACCGGGCGCTTGAAGCGCGCGCCGTCGATGCCGACGAAGTAGTAAACCGACTTGTCGTCCGGCTTGTCGCCCAGGGTCTTGAAGGACAGGATCGCCGCCGTTTGCGCCAGCGCCTCGACGATCAGCACCCCCGGCATCACCGGATGGTGCGGATAGTGGCCGGGGAAGAAGGGTTCGTTCATGCTGACGTTCTTGAGCGCCCGGATGCGCTCGCCGGGAACGATGTCGAGGACGCGATCGACCAGCAGGATCGGATAGCGGTGCGGCAGGTATTCGAGAATCTGGTGGATGTCCATCGCGGCGATGGCGGGTGCGGGCGGCGGGGCGGTCATGAATTTTTCTCCAGCAATTGTTCCAGCTGAGCGATGCGTCTTTCCAGTGTGCGGATTTTATCGGCCTGGGCATCGAGATGGCGCAAGCGGGCGAAGTTTTTCAGCCATTCGTCATGCGCCATGAAGGGCACGCTGCCGGTGTACTGGCCCGGCGCGCCGATCGACTTGCCGACCAGCGTGCCGGCGGAGACATTCACGTCGGCGGCGATCGTCAGATGGCCGAGGATCATTCCGGCGCCGCCGATGGTGCAGCGGGCGCCGATCCGGGCGCTGCCGGCGATGCCGACGCAACCGGCGATCGCGCTGTGAGCGCCTATTTTTGTGTTGTGGCCGACCTGGATCTGGTTGTCGAGCTTGACGCCGTCCTCGATCACGGTGTCGTCGAGGGCGCCGCGGTCGATGGTGGTGTTGGCGCCGATCTCGACGTCGGCGCCGATGACGACGCGGCCGGTCTGGGCGATCTTGACCCAGGCGCCGTCCGCCTCGCGCGCCAGGCCGAAGCCGTCGGCGCCGATTACCGCGCCGGAATGAATGATCGCCCGCTGGCCGATGCGGCAACCGTGATAGATCGTCACGCCCGGATGCAGGAGACTGCCTTCGCCGACCGCCGCGCCGGCGCCGATGCGGCACTGCGCGCCGACGACGACGTGCGCGCCGAGTTCGACGTCCGGCCCGATCCAGCACTGCGCCCCGATGCTGACGCTTGCCGGCACGGCGGATTCGACCACGGCCGAGGGATGGATGCCCGGCGCCGGAGCGGGCGTGGCGGCCAGCCATTGCGACACGCGGGCGTAATAAAGATAGGGCTGCGCAACGACGATGGCGGCGCAGGGACAGGCCGCCGCCTCCGCCGGCGCGAGGATCACCGCGCCGGCGCGCGTTTGCGCCAGCTGGCCGCGGTATTTGGGATGGGCGAGGAAGCTGAGCTGCTCGGGCGTGGCGGCTTCCAGGGTCGCCAGGCCCGTGACGACGCGCCCCGCGTCGCCCGTCAGCTCGCCGCCGAAGCGGGCGACGATTTCGCCGAGGCTGCGGGCCATGGCGCGGGGATGCTTATTTGCCCGCTTCGGCGGCAAGCGCCCGGATCACCTTTTCCGTGATGTCGATGCGCGGGCTGAAATACACCGCTTCCTGCACGATCAGGTCGAACTTCTCGGCCTCGGCGATCTGCTTGATGACCCGGTTGGCGCGCTCGAAGATCGCCGCCATCTCCTCGTTCTGGCGCAGGTTGAGGTCTTCGCGGAACTCGCGCTGCTTGCGCTGGAAATCGCGGTTGAGGTCGTTGAATTCGCGCTCGCGCGTGCGCCGCTCGCTTTCGGCCATGGTCACGGCGTTCTTCTCGAGATTCTCCTGCATCGTCTGCAGGCGTTTGGCCAGCTGTTGCAGCTCCTGGTCGCGCTTCTCGAACTCCTTCTCCAGCCTCTGCTTGGCGCGCTTGGCCTGGGGCGACTCGT
>JAGXSN010000191.1 GCA_018333815.1 Sulfuritalea sp.
CCCAACTCCTTTTTCAGACACGATTTAACCCCAAATTCGTGTCCAGAAAAATCGGGGGCGGCTCACAAACTGCAAGCCACGGGCGATGTCACCACCAAGAAACTGATGGAATTGGATCAGTGTCATTGTTGTTCCGGTGTCAGTTCCGACTCGCCCATCCAGTAACACAGTAGCGGTGCGGGGATGCGCAATATTCGAGTAGTAGTGTCTGGCAGATCGGCAATGGTGCCGAAATCGTCCAGGGATTTCGTGACCACGTAACCGCGATCAATGGCCTTCTGCTGGCAGAGTTCGAGAAGGCCCTTGAGGTCGCGCAGGCCGGTGTGCTGGGCGCGGTATTTCACCTCGAAGGGGATGATCTGCCCGCCCACCTCGGCAACCAGATCGACCTCCCGATCTTTCTTGCCGCGCCAGTAGGTGAACCGGACGTTCTGCGCGTAGTACCTGGCAAACAGGTGCTTGAACACGGCGGTTTCCGTCGCCACCCCCAGCGCCGCCGGGTCTTCGAGGATGGCCTTGCCCTTGAGCATGACAGCGGGTGCGATGGCCGCGTCGGCCAGATAAATCTTGAAGCGGGCGCGCAGCACGTCCTTGCCGTAGCCGAAGGGCGGCAGGCGATAGATGAGGTGCGTCGCTTCCAGCAGTTCGATAAAGTTCTGCGCCGTCGGGCGCTTGACCTCCAGATTGGCGCAGAGGTCGACCATGTCGAGCAGCCCGCCGTCGTGCATGCACAGGTAGAGGAAGGTGTGTTCGAGGTCCAGAACGCGCCGCACGCCGAATAGCGCAGTCATGTCACGCTTCAAGACCTTGTCGATGATGTCCTCGCGCAGCAGGCGCTGGGCCTGGGTGATGCTCTCCATCTGGGCAGTCTGCGGAAAGCCGCCGCGTACCAGATACTCGTGGAAGTGCCCCACGTAGGGTGCAGCGGTTTCCGTGACGCGATAGAAATCCGCCTGCGGCCAGTCGAAAAGATCGCGCAGGGATTTCAGGCGCGGCAGCGGCGGCAGCGACAGGTTCTTGATCTGGAGATATTCGTAGAACGAGAGCGTGGTGAGCCGGATGGTGTGCCAGCGCCCAACCCCGGACTCCTGCCCGACCTCAACCAGAGGCATGGCCGAACCGGTGAAAGCGATGCGCCTATCCTTGCGGAAATCCACCTGGTGCTTGACCCAGGTACCCCAGTCGCGGATGAACTGGGCCTCGTCGAGGAACAGATACTCCGGCCCATCAGCCTTCGGTTCGCGCTCGCGCCAAGCCTCCAGCACGGCATCGATGCCGGCGAGCTTGAGGATGGGGTGGTCGAAGGTAGCGTAGAGGATGTTGGCCGACGGCACGCCCCCGCGCAACAGCACGTCGGCGGCCTGCAACATAAGTGTGGTCTTGCCAATCTGCCGTGCGCCGGAAAGCAGGACAGCGCGTGGCGCGGGCGGGCTGGTCAGCCACCCGTGCAGTTCGCGAAAGGCAGCTCGCCGCCACTTGGGCAGATCGGCAATGGCTTCGTCCCGCCACCAGGGGTTGAACTGGGACAGTACGGCGACAAGTTCTTCTTTCGACACTCTCATGGTCGCCAATCTAACAGCAATAGAAATTCAATGCAACTACACGTTAACAAAACACGTGTTATTACCAAGGTAGCGTGTTTTTCGGGCTGATTCTTGGCGCTTGTCAGGCTGGAATTAGCTTGGCTTCCTGATCGAACAGCGCGTTCATGAGGGCGTCGTCAATCATCACCAGGAGCCCACGATGAACGCCAAACAAACCGCCCTCGACGCCTACCTCGCCCGCATCGCCGCCATCCACGCCAAGCTGGAGCGGCTGCGGCAACTCGCCGACGATCACTTCGGTCACGACCCCGATGCCATCCATTGGGGCCACGTCGGCGACCTCGGGCGGGTGGAGTCTGGGCTGGACGAGTTGCTGGCGATCTTCGGCGGCGACGGTGAGTGACGACGTCCATCAACCACCGGAGATCATCATGACCGCCCAAGCCAAACTGACCGAAACCCAGACCGCCATCCTCAAAGCAGCAGCCCGCCGCCCGGACGGTACCATCGAGCCGCTGCCGCCCACCCTGCGCGGTGGTGCCCGCGTCAAAGTCATCGAGGGGCTGCTCGCCCGCGAGCTGATCGCCAAGTTCCACTACCCGGACCGGGTCGAGTACTACGCCACCGACGCCGGGTTCGCGGCGGTCGGGCGTAGGCGCAAGCTGCCGGCGCCCGTGGTCCCCGACCCCGAACTCGAGGCCGCCGTCACCGCCGCCGAGACCAAGTGGCAGGCCGATGCCGTCACGAAACGTGACGCCGCCGATGGGGTCCAGAATCTGGACCCGATCCCGCGCCCCATCCGCCCCGGTACCAAGCTGGCCGAGATCATCGAGGCGATGAAGCGCCCCGGCGGCGCGACCGTTGCCGAGATGATGAGGAGGACGGGCTGGCAGGCCCACACGGTCCGGGGCGCGATCTCGGGCATGGTCCGCAAGCGGTTCGATTATCAGGTTGTGACCGAAAAGGGGGCTGACGGGCAGCGGGCGTACCGCATCACCTGACCGCCGCCGGTGCAAAGGGTGGGAGTTGAATTCCCACCCCTCGCCGGGTGCAAACCGCAAACCCTGCAAACCTCGGTTTGCACCCTGACGCTATCGAATCAGCGCGCTCGCGCCCCCCGCATGGGAATTTCGCCAGGAAGGACCCCTCTTGCCTGGGCATCCCCTTTCGCGCCGGCTATAACAATAGAGGCCGACCGTCACCATCATCACAATCATCACGGGGCCGGCGTGATGGTCGTGACGGTTGTGATGATCGATCCAATCTCCCGCCCACCGTGGAAGACATGCCCATCCCCCGGTAGACTGATCGCATTCCAATAACAACGGCGAGACGACCCATGCCCGCTCCGACCTCTGCCAACTGCCTGCGCTACTGGGATTTGGCCGACCACATTCAGCTTCCCGATGCCATCGCGCTCTGGTGTGGCGTGGAGCCGGCCGAACTGGCCAGGCTGAACTTCGAAACCCAGTGCATGAGCGCCAAGCGCGCAGCACTGGTCACCGCCTTGCGTGAGAAGCGGCTGGAATATGAAGACCTGGGCATCGTCACCAGCCAGGGCAGAGTGTTCATGGGCGCCCCCATCGACGAACTGATCGAGAAAAACCGCCTCGTCATCAACAAGGTCAGCCTGCGCCGTTGGTTCGAGCAGCTGCCGTTTGACGACCGGCCGCCGTTCCTGTTCGACGAGGCCCGGCAGGCGGTCATCCCCGATGGCAGCGACGTGGCCGAAATGAACAGTCTCAAGGCCATCGCGCTGATGGCGCACCTGTTGGCGAAATCCTCGACGAAATACGAGACCGGCCAACGCCCAAACGCCGAGGCCATCGGGCGGGCGGTGAACGAGGCGGCACAGATCTTCATGCCCGGCGATACCCGCGGCCTGCAGTCGTTCAACAAGAAGGTCGGTGAAGCCTTGAAGCTCTTCGGCCCTGAAATCACCATCCACCGCAGCCGCTGATCGAATCCTGAAGTTCAGGAAACCTTCCTGAAAATGCCTGTGTTTTCATAGGCTAACCCCCACCATGTCGGCATTCCAAATGAACCGGAAGGAATGCCGAAATGCCCAAACGGGTCCGAACCCCGCAGCGCGCGACCACCGCTGACCTGCGCGCCGAATTCTGGCGCGCCCCCGACGAATCCCTGCTGGATCGCAAGACGGCGGCCGCCGGCATGGGTTACACCGTGGGCTGGCTGGAATGGGCGGCCACGCACGGCGGCGGCCCGGTGCTGACCAAGATCGGGCGCAGCGTCCGCTACCGCAAGGCTGATGTCCTGGCCTGGCTGGAAGCCAATAGCCGCCGCATCCGCAGCACGGCAGAACTGGGTGACCGGGGTTGAGGATGTCCGATCCATCCTTTTCTCCGACCCGGTCAGTAGACCGCGACCGTCACGATCATCACGACCATCACCTCGGTGACGCTCGTGATGGTGGTGACGATGCCGCTCTATTGTTGCAGTCGCCGGCAGAGGGGATGCCCGGCGGCGATGCGACCGTCACCGACGACCCCATCGCCATCATCGAGGCCGCCATCGAGCGCCTGCGTGACGATGTCGGTGCCATCGTCGAACCGGCCGTGGTCGCCGCCTTCTCAATTCTGCGCGCCACTGACCTGCCCAATTACCTGCGCCTGCGGCATCAGGCCAAGCAGATGAATCCGGCCTGCTCGGTCACCGAGCTCGACAAGGCCGTCCAGCAATCGCTACCTGGCGGTAGCGATGAACCCTCGGCCCTCGACGAGCTGGTGACGCTGGCCCGCGCCCAATGCCAGCTCAAGCACGATGCCGACCGCAACGCCGTCGCCGTCATCCCGATGCCGGGCCGGCAGGAAGTCTGGCGCGTCTATTCCACCGGCTACGAGGAATGGCTGCGCAGCGCCTACTGGCGGGCCAAGGAAGCCGGCGTTGCCGAGACCACGATGAAGTCGGCGCTGGCGACCATTGCCGCCGCCGGCATCAATGATGGCGAGCAGGTCGACATCCACGTCCGCGCCGCCAAGGACGACACCGGCTACCTGATCGACCTGTGCGACGAGCACTGGCGAGCGGTGCTGGTCACGCCGCGCGGCTGGCAGGTGCTCGACCGCTCCCCGGCGTACTTCACCCGCACTCAGGCGATGCGCCCGCTGCCGGAGCCGGCGCGCGGCGGCGACATCGGCCTGCTCTGGCAGCACGCCAACATCCCTTCGTACCGCCGCGTGATGGTACTGACCTGGCTGCTCGACAGCTTCCGGCTCGACACCCCCTTCCCGGTGCTGGAACTGGTCGGCGAGCAGGGCTCGGCGAAGTCCACCACGCAGGCCGTGCTGCGCAGCCTGGTCGACCCGAACAAGGTGATGCTGCGCGGCCGGCCCAAGACCGTGGAGGACATCTTCGTCGCTGCCGCCAACAACTGGTTGGTCAGCTACGAGAACCTCAGCGGCCTGACTGCCGAGCAGCAGGATGCAGTCTGCACGTTGTCGACCGGTGGCGGCTTCGCCTCCCGTCAGCTGTATACAAATGGCGAAGAGCACGTCATGGAGACCAAGCGCCCGGTCGTGCTGAACGGCATCGCCGTGGTCGCCACCCGTCCTGACCTGATCGATCGGGTCATCCACGTCGATATGCCGACGATCCCGCCCGAAGCCAGGAAGGATGATGCTGACACACAGGCGGCCTGGGAACGGGACCGCCCGCTGGTCTTCGGCGCACTTCTCGATCTCTTCACCGATGCCCTGCGCGTCCTGCCCACGGTCACGTTACCCCACAAGCAGCGCATGGCCGACTTCGAGGGCTTCGGCGAGGCCGTGGCCCGCGCCCTCGGTTTCGCGCCCGGCGACTTCCAGCGCCAGTACGCCGAGCTCGTGCGCGCCGGCATCGACCGCGCGCTAGAGAGCAATCCCGTCGCCCAGGCGCTCGACAAGTATCTCGCCGACCGCCTGCTGCCCTGGAACTGGCAGGGCACCGCCGGCCAGCTCTACGAACTGCTGACACCCCACGCCGGCCTGGATCGTGCCGCCTGGCCGCGCTCGCCGAAGGGCCTGGCCGACCAGCTTCGCCGCATCGCGCCGGCCTACCGCGCCAAGGGCATCGCCATCACCCACCTCGGCCACAGCCGGGAGGGAGCTCTGTGGCGCATCGCCACCGACTCATCCCAATCGCATCACAACGCCACGTCGCCCGGCGCAGGGGGCGGCATTCGATACGGAGCCCACCGTGAGTAACGAACGCAATCTGCATCCCGTCTGGTACCGGCATTTCGGCATCCAGCCCGTACAGCCCACCCGGAAACCAGTTCCGCCCAGGAACGCCGCCGACGCGCTGATCCGCGCCGTGCAGGCGCTGGCCGCCAAGCAACCCACGACCCGATAGGAGAAGCGATGAAGATCAATCCGTTCAGCAAGAAATCGACGGCCTACTACGACAAGGCCAAGACCGAGTACGACAAACTGGACCGCGAACTCAAGGCCACCGAGAACGAACTCAAGGAGGCTGAGGCGGACCACGAGCGCAAGCAACGCCGGCACCACGAACTGCGCCAGCACGGTTCGATGTACTCCTCGACACAGGAGGAGAAGAAGGCATCGTTCGAGGCAAGCGCCGCCGGCAACCGGGTATTCGACATCAAGAGCCGCATCGGCCAGCTGCGCAGCCGGATCGCGCCGTTGCAGCGCATCGCCTGCGCGCCCGACCAGTTCGCCCAGGCCAGGAAACGCCTAGATGAACTCGTTGCCCAGGACAAGGCGCTCACCGCCGAGCGTGAGAAGACCGATGCTTTGATCACCAAGGTCGGCAAACGCCTTGCCGGTTTGGAGGAACGCCTCGCCGCCGAGACGAAATCCGCCACCGCGACCCTGCTCGACGACGAGGGAGAGTTCGTCGTGCCGGAATCACTGACCAGGCTCGAAGCGGAACTGCGTCTCGCCAAGGCATCCCTTGCCGACCTGCAGGGCAAACGGGAAGCGCTCCTCGCCCAGTTGGGGAGCTTGCCCAAGGCGATCGGTTCGGCCCGGAATGATCTCATCCATCACCGCGCCGTCGTGGCGGAAATCGAACTCTACGAGCAACTGATGCCGGTGATGACCGTGGTGGCACGCGCCTCGGCCGCCCGGCGCGAGACCAGCTACAGCCACGACGAGAGCCGCTTCGAGATCGAAATTCCCCGCGAACTGATCGAGGTGGCCGAAGCGGCCTTGGCCGCCGAGCTGCCCGCAGCCTGACGCATGGCATGGAAGGCAGCGAGTAGCGGCATAGCCGCCTTCCACGCGGCGCATTTGTCTTGGTGCGCCTCCTCCTGACGCCATGCCGCGTAACGCCCGCCGGCGCTGACTGCGAAAGGCATCGCAGAAAGCCGGCATACCCCACAACCTGGAGACCGCAATGGAAATCCCCTCTACCCGATTCGATATGACCAACCCTTTCGCGCAGGTGCGCCAGCAGATGAACCACGCGGAAACCGTCCTTCGGCAACTGCCGCCGGCACAGCGGGCACAACTGCTGGCCGAGTTGTTGCCACCGATTCCGGCGCGACGGTCGTCGCCCGCCATCGAGCCGGCCGTGACGATGGTGACGGTCAAGGCCGACGACTGGGACGGCGGGCCGGTCGTACAGCGCACGGCGTCGACGCCCGTCCTTCGGCCCCGGCGCATCGCCCGTCACATCCCGTGGCAATGGCGACTGATCGTCGTCGGCATCCGTCTGACCCGCATCGTGCGCCGCGCCGCCCGGAAGCAGGTGAAGCAGTTCAACAAACTGCAGCGCCAGATGATGCGGCGGGTCCTTCCTCGCCACCGACCGATGCGGGGGGCGCGAGCGCGCTGATTCGATAGCGTCAGACATCGAAACGAGGTTACCAGGGTTACCGGTTACCACCCCTGGTTACCACCCAATCATAAATGCAAGGAGATGACATGAACACCGCCCAGAACAACCCCGGCACCGCTAATCCCATGCCCATCGAGCCGCTGGCCCACTACGACCCGGAAGTTCACCAGCGCGTGCAGCAGTGGCTCACCAGCGGGCAGATGCTGGTCTGGATTCCCATCCTCAGTCAGGAGAACTTCCCGGACATCCCACCGCAAGTCTTGCAGTTTGCTGATCAGTATCAGGAGGCGATGCGCTGGCCCATCCAGCGCCCGGAGGACTTGCTGGCTTTGCCCGACGGCATCACCGGCTGGTTGCTTGCCTGCCGACGCCGAAGATACCGACGTGGCCTGCGGCGTTTGGGCGGGGGAGGTTTACATCCTCGGCGTGAAAGACCGGCGCACCGGGCGCAAGCAGACCTTGCTGGGCGAGGTGGAGACTCCACGTGCCGATGCCACGGATACCAGCCAGAGCGCGGTTTGACTTGGCTTCTGCCCGCCACAGCGCGTTCATGCAACTCCCTCTATGACAACAAGGAGAACACGATGCGCCATCGACCGGCGGCCACGGCCGCGCCCAAGACCACACCCATTTCCGCCCAAATCGCCACGTTGCCGTCCCTGCCGATGGCCGAACTGTGGAAGTTGTGGGATGCCCATTTCCCTCGCCGGCCCGGCACCTGGAACCGCGACTACGTGCAGTCCCGCGTCGCCTACAAGATCCAGGAGGTGGCCTACGGCGGCATCGACCCCAATATCCGGCAGAAGCTGATCCGGCTCGGCGAGTCGCAATCGGTGTTCGGCAAACGCCGGGGCACGGAGATTCACCTGATGCCCGGTACGGTGCTGCTGCGCGAATTCGACGCCCAGGAGTATCGGGTCACGGTCACGCCCGAGGGACTCTACGATCTCGACGGCAAGGTCTTCAAGAGCCTATCGGCGGTG
>JAGXSN010000192.1 GCA_018333815.1 Sulfuritalea sp.
GGGCGAAAAGATCATCGCCGCCGGCTTCCGGCGTGATGAAACCAAACCCCTTGGAATCGTTGAACCACTTCACTGTACCTGTTGCCATGTCTTGAATATCCTAATAAAAACAAACAAGAGGGAACTGACCCTCACATTGGGCGAAACTCAAGACAGCGTGGTGGTGAAGGGTAAAGACTGGGAGCCGGTAACCGACCCACAGGCACAAAGCCGAACAACAACGGCACTACTTGAAAATCGCTGGCGCGGACTATGGACGGGTTCGAGCCGGATTGCAACGATTATTTTGTAACAGTCCTGATCCGGTTGCGTGAGTTACGTTGACGTAAACGTCGACTAACACCAGAATCGCACTGCTGCGCTAATCTTGCCTTTCCCGTCCGTCGGAGTCCGCGGTCATGACCGATCTTTCCATCGCGAAAAAACTCGCGCCTTACAAGCCGCAGCACAAGCTGCGCTTCGTCACCGCCGCCTCGCTGTTCGACGGCCATGACGCCTCGATCAACATCATGCGGCGCATCCTGCAAGCCACCGGCGCGGAGGTGATCCACCTCGGCCACAACCGCTCGGTGCGGGAGGTGGTGAATGCGGCCTTGCAGGAGGACGTGCAGGGCATCGCCATCACCTCCTATGCGCTGTTCGTGCGCACGCGTCAAGCGCGCCCGGCCGGCAGCTTCGGGGCCGCCTCCTGCCGTCCCGCCAGCGCCGACTTTTCAAAACCCGCTCAGGCCGGCCCGCGTTCCGCGAGCCGGGCGCGGTATTCGCTCGGCGCGGCGTCGGTCGAGCGCGGGCTCGTCGCGCCGCACCGGCAGGTCGAGCAGGTTGGCCTGGAAGCGCGCGAGCAGCGCCGGCGCGTCGAAGCGCGAGTTGGCGGTGTAGATCAGCGCATAGTCCGCGGCGTGCACCCATGCCTGCGCCGATCAGGTCAAATCGATGATCGCCAACATCCGCAAGGGCTTGGACGCCATTCTGGCAAGCGTGCCACAGTTGGCCAAACCCGAGCGATGGAAAGCGCTGGTGCGCTACATCATCAGCAGAATCGTCCCCGTCAGATCGCATCACACCCTGCCTTGCCCCTCATGTCCCCCCACCCAATTCGCCATTGGCGGTGGGGTAACAGAGGAAAATAGGATAAATTCAGCAGCGTGCGTCAGCGCGTACGCTGTAGCGCCTTGTTACCCGCGATACGCTTTAACTCGCCTTCATTTGCTTCATATTCACCCAGATGCGAGCGCATCAGGCTTTTCCAGAGTTTTCCGTGGTTGGGAACAGAGAAGTGGAGCAGTTCGTGGACGATCACGTAGTCCCATAGCTCGGGTTTCAGGGCAGGCAGTTCGTCGCTGAAATTCAAATGGCCCGCGGTGGAACACGATGCCCATTTGTTGCGCATCGGCCGCACACCCAGCCAGACAATCTTTACGTCCAGCTTGTCGGCCCAGTGGCGGACGCGCTGCTTGAACCGGTCTTTGTGATCGATTGCCGTCATCGCGCTAAATCCGATCCGCCTTTTCCAGCAGCGTAAACAACGCATCCACCAAGGCCGTCACCCGGTCCAGGTCGTCCGTTTCCGCGAAGATGGCGAAGGTCACTTTCTTGCGGAGTTCGCGGAGGGCGTTCTCGCTTCGTTTCCAGTTCGGGAACTCGGTGAAGGCATGGCGAATCTTCCGGCTGACCACCTCGGCGTTCTGAATCTTCGCGTCCAGCAGGCTGCGGTAGACAAAATAGGTCAGGCCATCGAAAGACTTCTCGGCCTGTTCCTTCTTCCGCGCTTCATTGCCTACCACTTGGCGCTCACTTCCCACCTCCCTTCCGCTTGAGGTCCTTTTCCATATCCTCGATTGCTTTCAAATCCTCGGCGTCGGCGGCGATGGCTTCCTGTTGGCGGCGTTTGGCGTCGAAATCTTCGTAGCGTTCGGTGGCGATGGTTTTCATGTCCTCGTGGCTGACGGAGCCGGGGCCATCGAGCAGGGGCTGGTCGTTGGAAGCGAGCATGCGGTCCACGCTGCTGCGCCAGAAGTCGAGGGTGAGGTTCTTGTGTTGCTTGGCGCGGAGCTCGGCCTGTTCGAGGAAGATGACGACGAGGCGATTGAGGGTATCGACTTCGTCTGCGCTGAGGTAGTTCTTGGCGATGAGGATGTCCTGCTTGCGGACGCGGGAGCCGCTCCAGGTGGTGAGCGCCATGTTGGGCTGGCTCGGGTCGGCGCGGGCGACGATGAGTTCGGCGGCGGTCTGGCGGGTGGCGGCGTAGAGGAGTTTGTTCTGCACTTCGGCGAAGAAGAGCGAGGTTTCCTTTTCGCGGGCCTGGTAGTCGCTGCTGAGGGCGAAGAGGTCGCGCACCTTCTGGTAGAAGCGCTTTTCCGAGGCCCGGATTTCGCGGATGCGGGCGAGGAGTTCGTCGAAGTAGTCCCAGCCGCCGGGATTCTTGAGGCGCTCGTCGTCCATGACGAAGCCTTTGACGAGGTATTCCTTGAGATGGGTGCTGGCCCATTGGCGGAACTGGACGCCACGCGGGGAACGCACGCGGTAGCCGATGGCCAGGATGAGGTCGAGGTTGTAGAGCTGGATCGTGCGCTGAACTTCCCGCTTTCCCTCGATTTGAACTGTCAAGGATTCCTTGACAGTTGCCTCGGGACTCAACTCTCCGTCCTCGAAAATGTTTTTGGCGTGAAGGCTGGCGTTCTGCTTGGTGGTCTGGAAAAGCTCGGCGATTTCAAGCTGGGTCAGCCAGACGGTCTGACCGTCGATGCGCAGATCGAGGCGGGTGCGGCCGTCGTCGGAGGTGTAGAGGACGAGCTCGCTCATGGTTCGCCTCGTGATTGCAGGTCAACCACAGATGTCGCGGATGGGCGCTGATGGCTCTCTGACTGGATGACGTGTTTGTAGCCAGCCTGGCTTCCAAATATGGCGAAATCGCCGGAATTAATCGTGGCGTTGGTCGGTTTCTTTTTCATGCCACTCCTTATTTCGCTTTGCACGGGCAGAAGGCAGTTAGAGCACGGCCTCGATGAGGTCGTGGTCGACGAACCACTGGCGGACGGTCTTTTCCTTGTTGGTGCCGGCATTGCCCGAGCCGCGCGAGGCGGCGCCGGTGTCGAGGACGACGGCGCCGCGGCCGGTGGCGTTCAGGCTGGCGTGCATGTGCTGCACCCAGCCCCAGTCGGCGGAGGATTTGCCGGGGAAGCCGGCCCCGGCGGGGAATCGGTCGAGTTCGTCGTTGTCGTAGTCGGCCTCGGTGAACCAGTCCTGGTTCCACATGGGATTGGCGACGACGCGGTCGAAGGTGCGGAGTTTGCCCTGCTTGGTGCGGAATTTGGGATTCTTGAAGGTGTCGCCGATCTCGATCTGGCCTTCCATGTCATGGATGATCATGTTCATGTTGGCCATGGCCCAGGTCTCGGGGGTGAATTCCTGGCCGAACAGTTTCAGCGGAGCGACGGTGCGCTTTTTGCCTTGGGCACTTTCTTCCATGGCGATCTCGCATTTCACGAGCAGGCCGCCGGAGCCGCAGGTGGGGTCGTAGATTTCCATGCCGGGCTCGGGCTGGAGGACGTGGGACATGATGGTGCCGACCTCGGGCGGGGTGTAGAACTCGCCGGCGCTCTGACCGCCGCCCTCGGCGAACTTGCGGATCAGGTATTCGTAGCTCTTGCCGATGATGTCGGCCTCGACGTCGTCGAGCCCGAGACGCTTGGTGCTGACGGCCTCGATCAGGTTGGAGAGGCGGTCGTCGTCGAGATCGCGCTGGCCGTGGGTGGTGGCGTTGAAGTCGACGCGGTCGATGATGCCCTGGAGCAGCGGATTTTCCCGGGCGATGGCCCGCATGTGGGTGGTGACGCCTTCGCCGATCTTGTCGGAGAGCTTGCGGATGACGGACCAGACGGGTTGCTCGGGATCGTCCGGCACGAGAGGGAGGTAGAAGCGGACGAGCTTGTGGTCGGCCTTGGCAAGCTGGAAGGCCTTTTTGCGCGAGCCGACTTCCTTGGCGATGCGGTTCAGTTCGTCATCAAAGACGTCGCAGAGGCGCTTGGTGAAGATCAGGGGGAGGATGTAGTCCTTGTATTTCGGTGCGTCCTTGGCGCCGCGGATGGAGCACGCGGCATCCCAGATCCAGGATTCGAGGGATTTGTCTTTACCGTTATTGCTTGCCATCAGCCCTTAGCCCTGTTTTATCTATCGATCTTTTCATTGGGACAGTGCGAGAACGGAGCATCCCGCCATTACCCAAATTGAAAGGTAACTCTGAAGAACGGCTTTATGCCAATTGCAGACTATATCAAAGCGGGCCGCCTCCTGCCGTCCCGCCAGCGCCGACTTTTCCTGACTCGCTCAAGCCGGCCCGCGTTCCGCGAGCCGGGCGCGGTATTCGCTCGGCGCGGCGCCGGTCCACTCCACGCAGGCGCGATAGAAGGCCGAGGGGTCGGCGTAGCCGAGCTCGGCGGCGATGACGGCGACGGGGATGCTGGTCTTGGCCAGCCGCGCGAGCGCGAGGTCGCGGCGCAGGGCGTCCTTGACCTGGCGGAAGTTGACGCCTTCGTCGGCCAGCCTGCGATGCAGGCTGCGCGGCGAGAGATGTAGCCGGGCGGCCACCTCGGCGAGGCCGGGCAGGGTCGGCAGCGCGTCGCGCAGCAGGTCGCGTACGGCGCGCACGGTGTTGCGGTCGCGGCGGTAGAGCGTGGCGATGCGTCCCGGCGCGCCGGCGAGGAAGGCCTCGAGCGCGGGCTCGTCGCGCCGCACCGGCAGGTCGAGCAGGTTGGCCTGGAAGCGCGCGAGCAGCGCCGGCGCGTCGAAGCGCGAGTTGGCAGTGTAGATCAGCGCATAGTCCGCGGCGTGCGGCGGGCGCGGGTAGGGGAAGTCGACGGCGTCGAGCGCGAGGCCGCGCCCGGCCAGCCAGCAGGCGAGGCCGTGGATCAGGCGCAGCAGCCACTCGTAGGCG
>JAGXSN010000193.1 GCA_018333815.1 Sulfuritalea sp.
CGCGCGCTGATCGGCCGGCCCGAAATCCTTATCGCCGACGAGCCGACCGCGGCGCTCGACGCGGAACGCCAGCGGGCCTTCATCGACCTGCTGCTGACGGAAAGCGCTGCCAGCGGCGCCACGCTGCTGTTCGTCAGCCACGATGCGCGCCTGACCGCCCGCTTCGACCGCGTCGTTGCGCTCGCCGCCATCAACCGCGCCGCGGCGGAGGGAACGGTATGAGGGCTGTGCTCCTGCTCGCGCTGCAAAGCGCCTGGGCGCGCCGTCTCACGCTCGGCATCGCGCTCGTCGCCATCGCGCTGGCCGCCGCGCTCCTCCTCGCCGTCGAGCGCGTCCGCCATGACGCGCGCGCCAGCTTCGCCCAGTCGATCTCGGGCGTCGACCTGGTCGTCGGCGCGCGCACCGGCGGCGTGCAGCTGATGCTCTACGCCGTTTTCCGCTCCGGCAGCGCGACCAACAACATCCGCTGGGAGAGTTACACCGGAATCGCCGCGCATCCGGCCGTAGACTGGGCCGTGCCCCTCAGCCTGGGCGACAACCTGCGCGGCTTTCCGGTCGTCGGCACCACCGCCGAGTATTTCGCGCGGCTGCGCTACGCCGACGCCCGCCCGCTCGCCTTCGCCGCCGGCCGGCCCTTCGCCGGCACGGTCGACGGGGTGTTCGAGGCGGTGCTGGGCAGCGAGGTGGCGCGCCAGCTCGGCCACCGCCGCGGCGATTCCATCGTCATCACGCACGGCATGGCGGCGCTGGGGCCGGAGCACGCCGACAAGCCCTTCAGCGTCGTCGGCATTCTCGCCCCCACCGGCACCCCCGTCGACCGCAGCGTGCACGTCAGTCTCGAAGCCATCACCGCCGTGCACCTCGACTGGATGGGCGGCGCCCCGCTGCCGGGATTCTCGATTCCCGCCGAGCACGTGCGCAAGTTCGATCTGCAACCGAAGGAAGTCACCGCCGTGCTGGTCGGGCTCAAGAACCGCCCCGACGTCTTCCGCCTGCAGCGTCACATCAACAGCTGGCCGGACGAACCGCTGCTCGCCGTAATGCCTGGCGTGGCCCTCGACGAGTTGTGGCAGACGCTCGCCCTGGTCGAGCGCACCCTGTTCGCCCTGGCGGCCCTGGTCGTGCTGGTCGGGCTGGCCGGCCTGACGGCCACGCTGCTCGCCGGCCTGAACGAACGCCGCCGCGAGCTTGCCATCCTGCGCGCGCTCGGCGCCGGCCCGCGCGACATCTTCCTGATGCTCACCGGCGAGGGCCTGCTGATCGCGACGCTCGGCGTGCTCCTCGGCTGCCTGCTGCTGGCGGCCGGCATCGCCGCCGGCGCACCGCTGGTCCAGGCGCACTTCGGCATCGTCCTTTCCCTGCGCCCGCCGGCGGGCAACGAATGGGCGCTGCTCGCGTCCATCCTCGCCACCAGCCTGTGCGCCAGCCTCGTCCCCGGCTGGCGCGCCTGGCGCATGGCGCTGGCGGACGGGCTGACGCCGAGGAACTGAACATGCGCCTGCTCTTGCTGCTGCTGGCGGCTCTCCTCGCGGCGCCCGCCGTCTGTGCGCGCGAGCCCTGGCCGGAGGTCAGGTGGGAAGCTCTCGTGCCGCAAGGCTGGGATCCGAGCGCCGAGTTCAAGGACCTCGACTTCGCCTCGCTCGATGACGCCGACCCGCGCGCCATCGCCGCGCTGGAACGGCTGCGCAAGATCTGGGACGCCGCCCCCGTCGATCCGGCCTTTCACGGCAAGAAGGCGCGCATCGCCGGCTTCGCCCTGCCGCTCGAACGCCAGGGCGACAAGGTGACGGAATTCCTCATCGTCCCCTACTTCGGCGCCTGCATCCACACCCCGCCGCCGCCCGCCAACCAGATCATCCACGCCAAATCCGGCCGGCCGCTTGCCGGCGTCAGGATGATGGCGCCGATCTGGACCTATGGCGTCTTCGGCGTGCGGCGCAGCGACACGCAGTGGGGCGTGGCCGGCTACAGCCTCACGGTGGACAAGGTGGCGCCCTACGAGGAACCGAGGAAGAAAAAGTGAAAGTCGGTCCCGGCGGGACGGCGCCGACTTTCAGTCGACCTGCAGCAGCAACCCCTTGAGGTATTCGCCCTCGGGAAACGCGAGGTCGACCGGATGGTCGGCGGCGCCCTGCAGGCGCCTGACGATGCGCGCGCTTCTACTCGTTTCTCGGCCGGCGTCGCAGGCCGCGCCGGCGACGATCTTCTGGAACAGTTCGATGCCGATGCCGCCCGAGCAGGAATAGGTCATCAGCAGCCCGCCCGGCGCGAGCAGCTTGAAGCCGAGCAGGTTGATGTCCTTGTAGGCGCGGCTGGCGCGCTCGGCGTGGCTGGCCGAGGGCGCGAACTTGGGCGGGTCGAGCACGATCAGATCGAAGGTTTCGCCCGCTGCCTTCAGCCTGCGCAGTTCGTCGAAGACATTGGCGCAGCGCCATTCCGCGCGTGAAGCATCGAGCTGCGGATTGAGCGCGAGGTTCGCTGCCGCGCGGTCGAGCGCGGGTTGCGAACTGTCGATGGAAAGCACGTGGGCGGCGCCGCCCGCCAGCGCCTGCAAGCTGAAGCCGCCGGTGTAGCAGAAGCAGTTGAGCACGCGCTTGCCGGCCGCCAGTTGCGCCAGCATCCTGCGGTTGTCGCGCTGGTCGAGGTAGAAGCCGGTCTTGTGGCCGGCGACGATATCGACCGCGTAGAGCGCTCCGTGCTCCGCGATCAAAACGGGCGCCCCCCCTCCCTCGATCCCGCCCCCGCCAGGGGGGAGGGGCGCCGGGTAAAGCCAGCCGGTCGCCGGCGCCAGGCCTTCGAGTCCGCGCACCTCGGAGTCGGATCGCTCATAAACGCGGGCGCAGCCGGTCGCCTTGACGAGGCCAGCGACGATGGCGGCGCGCCATTTTTCCGCGCCCGCGCCGGTGAGCTGGACGACGACGACATCGGCATATCGATCGGCGACCACGCCGGGCAGGCCGTCGGATTCGGCGTGGATCAGCCGCAAGCCCTGCTGGCCGGCGAGTTCGGGCAGCGCGGCGCGACGGGCGACGGCTGCGGCGATGCGCCGCTTGAAGAAGGCATGGTCGATGGCGGCCGCCGGATCGAAACTCCAGACCCGCGCGCGAATCTTCGAGGCGGGGGACCAGGCGGCCCGGGCCAGCGGCCGGCCGTCGGC
>JAGXSN010000194.1 GCA_018333815.1 Sulfuritalea sp.
CCGCCTTCGACATCCTCGAATACCGGGTCGAGGGCAATACGGCCCTGCCGGCGCCGGCCATCGAGGCCGCGGTCTATCCCCACCTGGGGCCGGGGCGCAGCCTGCGCGATGTCGAGGCGGCCCGCGTCGCCTTGGACCAGGCCTACAAGGAAGCGGGTTTCCTGACGGTCGACGTGCTGCTGCCCCAGCAAAAGGTGGAGGGCGGCGTGGTGCGCCTGCAGGTGATCGAGGGCCGCGTGGAAGACCGCCGCGTCAGCGGCAACCGCTACACCCTGCGCAGCGAGGTGCGTGCGGGCACGCCCTCCCTGGCCGAGGGCAGCGTGCCCAACTTCAACGACATGCAGCAGGAGCTGGCCGGCCTGGCGAGCGGCGCCGACCGGCAGGTGACGCCGCTGTTGCGGCCGGGCGGCGCGCCGGGCACGTTCGACGTCGAGCTGGTGGTCGAGGACCGCCTGCCGCTGCACGCGTCCGTCACCCTCAACAACAACCGGACGCCCGACACCGCGCCCGGCCGCCTGGAAGCCAGCCTGCGCTACGACAACCTGTTCCAGCGCCGGCACAGCGCCGGACTGTCCTGGATCGTCGCGCGCCGGCGTTCCGAGGTGGACGTGCTGGTGGGCAACTACAGCCTGCCGCTCGCCGACCGGGGCTGGTCGCTCGCCCTCTACGGGGTGCGCTCGAATTCCGACATCGAGGCGATCGGCTCCGGCACGTCGACCACCGGCAGGGGCGTCACCCTCGGCGCGCGCCTGGTCAGGGCCTTCGATCCCTTCGCCGGCGGCCGCCTGCGCCACAACCTCTCCTTCGGTCTCGACTACAAGGACTTCGACGAAACCACGGACCTGCTGGGGGCCGACCGCAGCCGCAGGTCGATCAGCTATGCCGCCGGCGCGCTGCAGTATTCGCTGGCCCGCCCGAACGACGCCGGCCCGGCCTGGAAAATCGGCGCGGGCGTCGGCCTCGGCCTGCGCGGCCTGCTCCAGCGCAGGATCGACTGCGATGGCGTGCAGCTGGACCCGTTCGAGTGCAAGCGCGCGGGGGCGAGCGCGAGCTTCGCGGTCTTCAAGGCCGACGCCGACCTCAACCTGCCCCTGCCCGGCCGGTGGAGCCTGGCCGCCCGACTCGGCGGCCAGGGCGCCAGCCAGCCGCTGATTTCCAACGAACAGATCGCCGCGGGCGGCGCGGAAACGGTGCGCGGTTATCTCGATGCGGAGCAGCTGGGGGACTACGGCGCGACCGGCCGCCTCGAGCTGGTCTCGCCCCCCTTCCTGCGCGAGTCTCTCGACGGCGGGCGCATGCAGTTCTTCGGTTTTTATGACGCCGCCCGGCTGGGCCTGGTCGACCCCCTGCCGGGCCAGGATTCGCGCTGGACCCTGGCGTCCGCCGGGCTGGGCTTGCGCCTGACGGGGTGGCACGGGCTGAAGGCGACGGCGGCGGCAGGCCGCACCTTGCGCCCCGGCGCCCGCACCGGGGACGGCCGGACCCGCTGGCATCTGGCCGTGACCCACGAATTCTGAAACGGACGTACCACGGGAGAAGGACGCGATGAACAAAAATCGATATCGGCTGGTGTTCAATGCGCTGCGGGCCGCCTGGATGGCCGTGCCCGAAGGCGCCCGGCGCGCCGTCAAGCGCAGCGGCGGCGCGGCCGTCGCCTGCGCGCTGGCGCTGGATGCCGTCGCGGCGCCCGCCTTGCCGCGCGGCACGCTGCCGGTGCAGTCCGCCGATCCGGCCCGCCCCTTCGTCCAGCATGGCGCCGTCGCGGTGCGCACCGACAACACCGCCGGCGGCCGGTCGATGGAGATCGACCAGGCGTCCCGCAAGGCCGTCCTGAACTGGGCCGGGTTCGACATCGCGCCGGGCAGCGCCGTGCGTTTCAACCAGCCGGGCGCCGACGCGGCGGTGCTGAACAAGATCTGGAGCGCCAACCCCTCCCTGATCCAGGGCCGCCTGAGCGCGAACGGCCAGGTCTATCTCTACAACCGGAACGGCATCCTGTTCGACCGGGGGGCGCAGGTCAATGTCGGCGGCCTGGTCGCGTCGGCGCTGCAGATCGACGATGCCCGCTTTCTCGACGGTCTGCTGTCGCGCATCGACGGCAGCCCGGCCTTCAGCTGGGACGGCACGCTGGCCCAATACCGCGCCAGCATGGTGCAGGTCGATCTGGGCGCGCAGATCGCCACCGCCGACGGCGGCGCGGTCATGCTGTTCGCGCCGCGCGTGGAAAACCGCGGGCGCATCGAGACCAGCGACGGCCAGGCCATCCTGGCCGCGGGCGCCAAGGTGTATCTGACCGCCAGCCGGGATCAGCGCCTGCGCGGACTGATCGTCGAGGTGGATCCCTTCTCCGCCGGGGCGACGATCGAACACGGCGCCGTCGCCAACGTCAAGCCGGGCGACGCCGAGCTGTCCGGCGCGGCGGCGGAAGTCGGCGAGCGGCTGCAAGCCAACGGCGCGGGCGGCCCGGCCCTCACGGTGGATCAGCTGCGCCACCGCGTGGGCGAGATCTTCGCCCGCCGGGGCAACGTCACCATGGTGGCCCATGCCGTCAACCAGTCCGGGCGCGTATCGGCCACGACCAGCGTGAATGCCAACGGCTCGATCTATCTGCTGGCGCGCGACACCGTCAGCACCGATCCGAGCGTCGACAATCCCGCCACGCCGGAAGTGGACCGGCCGCCGACCAAGACCGGCACGCTGATCCTCGGCAACGGCAGCGTCACCGCAGTGCTGCCCGAGACCGGCGCCGAAACCTCGATCGATGCCCAGAGCTTCAATCCGTCCGTCATCAACCTGATGGGCGGCAAGATCCATCTCCAGGGCAACGCCGCGATCGTGGCGCCCGGCGCCCGGGTCAGCGTCGCCGCCCTGGCCAATCCCCTCGATCCGCGCCTGGCGGTAAGGGGCGCGGCGGCCAACGCCAGTCGCATCGTCATGGACGCGGGCAGCCGCATCGACGTTTCCGGCAGCACCGACGTTGTCGTGCCGATGGAGCGCAACGTCATCACCGCCGAGTTGTTCACCCACGAGCTGCGCGACGCTCCCCTGCAGCGCGCGGGCCTCCTCTACCGGCAGAAGATCAAGTATGACCTGCGCAAGGGCACCCCGCTCGCCGACGTAAAGGCCTACGAGGAGCAGATCGGCCGCACGGCGCGGGAGCGCACCGCCGCCGGCGGCGCCGTCGCGTTTTCCTCGGAGGGGGATATCGTCGTGCGGCAGGGCGCCAGCGTGAATGTCTCCGGCGGCTGGCTGCGCTATGCCGACGGCTTCATCACGACCACGCTGCTCACCTCCGGCGGGCGGGTGTTCGACATCAGCCAGGCGACGCCGGATCGCATCTACGACGGGATTCACGAAAGGGCGCCGGTGTTCACGCGCGGCTACCTGGAAGGCCGCGATGCCGGCTCGGTGAGTTTCGCCAGCCGGGCGCTGGCGCTCGACGGCGCCCTGGTCGGCCGCGCGACCGCCGGCCCGCATCAGCGCGATGCGCGCGGCAAGGTCGCCCCGCCCGCGCCGGGCCGGGTGAGAATCGGCGCCGTGCCGACCGGAGTGTCGCCCGACCTGCTGCTGCCGGCGATCCGGATCGCCCGCGAAACCGGAACGCTGGCCGCCGGGTTCGACGCCGCGCCGCGGTCCCACTCCCTCGGCGCGCGGGCCGGGGAGG
>JAGXSN010000195.1 GCA_018333815.1 Sulfuritalea sp.
GACCCAGTCGAGCAGCGGCAGCGCGGCGGCCAGCCGCTCCGGGTAGGCGCCGGCCGTGTGCAGCGCCGTGGCGAAGCCGAGCGCGCGCACGTCGGCGAGCGCGGACGGGAGATCGCGTTGCAGCAGCGGTTCGCCGCCGCTGAAGACCACGCCGTCGAGCAGGCCGCGCCGGCTGGCCAGCCAATCCAGTACATCCGGCCACATCCGCTCGCCCGGACCGCGCGGCAGCAGGTGCGGGTTGTGGCAGTAGACGCAGCGCCACGGGCAGCCCTGGCAGAACACCACGGCGGCGAGCCGGCCGGGAAAGTCGATGGTGGTGAACGGCACCAATCCCCCCACCGCCAGGCGCGTATCAGGCATGCGCCGGCTCTGGCCGCGTTTCGACGAAATGCCGGCGCTCGCCGTGCTCGCTCTGCTTGCCGGGGTTGAATTCGGACACGGGCCGGTGGTAGCCCATGACGCGCGTCCAGACTTCGCAGCGCTGGCGCTCGTGGTCCTGCAGCGTGGAAGAAGCGGTCTTGTCGGACATGGTGTTTTCCTTTCGTGGTGGATGAAACTCAATGGGCGCGGCGGGCGAGAAGTTCCTCGTCGCACCTGGGGCAGAACTCGTGCTCGCCGGCGAGATAGCCGTGCTTGGGGCAGATCGAGAAGGTCGGCGTGATCGTGATGTAGGGCAGGCGGAAGCGGGTGAGCGCCGTGCGCACTAGTTGCCGGCAGGCGGCCGGCGAGGAGAGGCGCTCGCGCATGTAGAGGTGCAATACCGTGCCGCCGGTGTAGCGCGTCTGCAGCTCGTCCTGACGCAGCAGCGCCTCGAAGGGATCGTCGGTGAAGCCCACCGGCAGCTGCGACGAGTTGGTGTAGTAGGGCTTGTCCTTCGTCCCGGCTTGCAGGATGCCGGGCCAGCGCTTCTTGTCCTCCCTGGCGAAGCGGTAGGTGGTGCCTTCCGCCGGCGTCGCTTCGAGGTTGTAGAGGTTGCCGGTCTGTTCCTGGTAGTCGCGCATCTTCTCGCGCAGGCGGTCGAGCAGCCGCAGCGCCAGCGCATGGCCCTCAGGATGCGTGATGTCGCGCGCGTCGCCGCTGAAGTTGCGCACCATCTCGTTGATGCCGTTCACGCCGATGGTCGAGAAGTGGTTGCGCAGCGTGCCGAGGTAGCGCTTCGTGTAGGGAAACAGGCCGTCGTCCATCAGGCGCTGCACCACCTTGCGCTTGATCTCCAGGCTCTCTTTGGCCATGTCGGCGAGGCGGTCGACGCGCGTCATGAGCGCATCCTCGTCGCCGGCGTGGAGATGGCCCAGGCGCGCGCAGTTGATGGTCACCACGCCGAGGGAGCCGGTCTGCTCGGCCGAGCCGAACAGGCCGTTGCCGCGCTTGAGCAGTTCGCGCAGGTCGAGCTGGAGACGGCAGCACATCGAGCGGATCTGGTTCGGCTTCATGTCCGAGTTGAGGAAGTTCTGGAAGTAGGGCAGGCCGTATTTCGCGGTCATGGCGAACAGGCGCTCGGCGTTCTCCGCTTCCCAGGGAAAGTCCTGCGTGATGTTGTAGGTCGGGATCGGGAAGGTGAACACGCGGCCGCGCCGGTCGCCGGCACTCATCACCTCGATGTAGGCGCGGTTGATCAGGTCCATCTCGGCCTGCAGGTCGCCGTAGGCGAAGGGCATCTCGACACCGCCGATCGTCGGCACCTGCTCGCGCAGGTCTTCCGGGCAGACCCAGTCGAAGGTCAGGTTGGTGAAAGGCGTCTGCGTGCCCCAGCGCGAGGGCACGTTGAGGTTGTAGATGAATTCCTGCATGCCCTGGCGCACGGCGTCGTAGTCGAGGCCGTCCTTCCTCACGAAGGGCGCGAGGTAGGTGTCGAAGGAGCTGAAGGCCTGCGCGCCGGCCCACTCGTTCTGCAAGGTGCCGAGGAAGTTCACCATCTGGCCGAGCGCGCTGGAAAAGTGCCGGGGCGGATCGGCCTCGGGCTTGCCGGGCACGCCGTTGAAGCCCTCGTGCAGCAGCTGGCGCAGCGACCAGCCGGCGCAGTAGCCGGACAGCATGTCGAGGTCGTGGATGTGAAGGTCGGCGTCGCGGTGGGCCTGGCCGATCTCGGGCGGATAGACATGGGAGAGCCAGTAGTTGGCCACCACCTTGCCCGAGACGTTGAGGATCAGCCCGCCGAGCGAATAACCCTGGTTGGCGTTGGCCTGCACGCGCCAGTCGGCGCGGCCGACGTATTCGTCGATGGCGGCGGCGACATCCACCAGCGTCTTGCGCGTCTCGCGCAGGCGGCGGTGCTGGTCGCGGTAGGCCACGTAGGCGCGGAAGGTGGCGAGGTGGTTGGCGTCCACCAGCGTCTGCTCGACGATGTCCTGCACCTGCTCGACGGTCGGCGCCCCGGTGTTGGCGGCGCCGTGGCGATGGCGCAGCACCTTGAGCACGCGCGCGGTGAGTAGCTGTGCCTCTTCGGCGTCGTATTCGCCGCTGGCAGTGCCGGCGCGGGCTAACGCCGAGGCGATGCGCGCGGACTCGAAGGGTTCGTTGCGACCGTCGCGCTTGACGATGCGCGTCGGCAGGACGGGCGCGGCGGAGCGGGCATTCCCGAAGGGCACTGCAGGCACCGCAAGGTCAGATTCGGAACCAGCGTTTGAGTCTAGGACTTTCTGGGGCACGTCGATTCTCCGGACTGGGGGGCGGAGAATCGGAGGTGCGCGCCGGACGTAACACGGTGCCGTCCGGCCACAGCCGGTTGCGGTCGTTGCTCACGGTCGGAGTAAAACAAAGCCACGCACAAACCTCTCGTCAGGGACACCCCGCCCCATCGTTGGTTGGAAGGACGTTGCGGCAGGTCTCCTGGCTCTCGGGTCGTCGCGTTTCATCCGCCTTCCCGGTTGGAACCAGTGGCCAGAATGGCGAAACGCTCGCCGATGACAGTTGCGGGGGCAGCTCCGGATTTCAGGCCGTTGACCTGGCACCGGATTCCCTTTTAATCCCCGGTAGGGGAACCATCAACGCACCGAAGCTTAGCCGGACCGTGTCGAGTCTGTCAAGCAATAGACCACTACATGTAGTCGCACTTGATTGATGAATGACTAGATATAGTGGTCCTCATCTTCCATACGAGGCGGCTGCATGCCCCCCTGCCGATGGGCAAGTTGATCACGAATCCGGAAGGCAGCCTCCACCATGTTGCGCAGGGCGGCTTCGGTTTCCGGCCAGCCCCGGGTCTTCAGCCCACAGTCCGGATTGACCCACAGGTTTTCGGCGGGGATCACCGTCAGCGCCTTGCGCAGCAGGCCGACCATTTCCTCGACGGTCGGGACACGGGGCGAATGGATGTCGTAGACGCCGGGTCCGATTTCATTGGGATAGCGGAATTCGCCGAAGCCACGAAGCAGCTCCATGTCGGAGCGGCTGGTTTCGATGGTGATCACGTCGGCATCCATGGCGGCGATCTCCGGCAGGATGTCGTTGAACTCCGAGTAACACATGTGGGTGTGAATCTGGGTGTCGTCCGCCACGACGGAAGCCGACAGGCGAAATGCGCGGGTCGCCCAGGCGAGGTAGTCGCGCTGCCTGTCGCGGCGCAGCGGCAGACCTTCGCGGATCGCTGGCTCGTCGATCTGGATGATGCCAATGCCGGCCCTTTCCAGGTCGGCCACCTCGTCGCGGATGGCCAGCGCGATCTGGTTCGCAGTGGTCGAGCGCGGCTGGTCGTCACGTACGAAGGACCATTGCAGGATGGTGATCGGCCCGGTCAGCATGCCCTTCACCGGCTTCTTGCTCAGGCTTTGGGCGTAGATCGTCCACACGACGGTCATCGGGTGCGGGCGCGACACGTCGCCGTAGATGATCGGCGGCTTGACGCAGCGCGAGCCGTAGGACTGCACCCAGCCGTGGCCCGTGAAGCAGAAGCCGGCCAGTTGTTCGCCAAAGTACTCGACCATGTCGTTGCGTTCGGCCTCGCCGTGCACCAGGACGTCGATGCCCAGTTCCTCCTGGACGGCGACGGCGTGGCCGATTTCCTTTTTCATGGCGGTTTCGTAGTCGACCGCAGACATCTCCCCCCGCTTGCTGGCGGCGCGGACGGCGCGGATTTCGGCGGTCTGCGGGAAGGAACCGATGGTCGTTGTCGGCAGTGCGGGCAGTCTGAAGCGGGCGCGCTGCGCGGCCTGGCGGGCGGTGAAACTGGAACGGCGGCGGTCGGTGTCGGCGGACAGCCTGGCCAGGCGCTCGGCGACCGCCGGGTTGTTGACCC
>JAGXSN010000196.1 GCA_018333815.1 Sulfuritalea sp.
CGAGCCGGAGGCCCAGGTCGGCCATGCCGCGCAGTTCGGCCCGCCAGGAAGGAGCGAGGGGGGCTACCGGGTCGAGCGCGGCCGCGTCGCGCGCGAAGAGCAGACCGCCATCGGGACAGGGCAGGAACTTGTAGGGGCTGCTGGCGACGAACTCGCCAAGGTCGCCGATCCCGGCCGGCCGATGATGTTCGCAGAACAAGGCGTGCGAGGCGTCCTCGATCAGGGCGATGCCGCGCGTGGCGCACCAGGCGGACAGGGCGGCGAAATCCTGCGCGAAGCCGAAAAAATGCGCGGCGAGCAGCGCCTTCACCGGGAAGGGGGAACGTCTCGCCAGCATTTCGATGGCGGCCAGCTCGGGCGACAGGTCGGGTGCGAGCGGGTAGAGGATGACTTCGCCAGCGAGTGCGAGGGCCGGGTCGAGCATGGTGCGGCAGTGATAGGCCGGGGCCAGCAGCGCAGCGCCGGGGCCGACGCCGGCGAGGCGGCAGGCCGCGTGCAGCGCATAGCGGCCGCGCGAGAAATGGCGGAAATGCCCGGCCGCCGCCCAGTTTCCGGCGGCGCGCGGCGCGATGCCGTCGAGCCCGGCCGGCAGCAGCGGCACGCGCGGCTCGGGAAAACCGCAGGGCGAGGGGTCGAAGATCAGGGCGTCGAGGGCCATGCGCCGCTCAGTCGGTCGTGAAAATGCCGATGCCGATTGTCCGGTTGTTTTCCACCCGCAGGGCGGGCGGCGCGGGAAATTTGTCGCCATGAACGCGCAGGAACCAGCCGGCGGGGAACAGGTCGCTGATCAGCGTGTTGTGTTCGAGCGTGAGCGCGTTTTCCGGCCAGACGTCGCCCTCGGCGCCGTAGGCGATCAGCGCCGGGTTGCGCGTGTTGGCGCTCTGGCCGATGACGTTGCCGGTGATGCGGGCGATGCCGCCGTTGGGCAGGTCGATTTCGTAGGAGGCTTCGCCGGCCGGCCCGTCGACGATGTGGTTGGCATGGATTTCGTTGCTGCGGGCGCGCGACTTGATCAGGTGGCCGCGAAAACCGTTTTCGAAGCGGCTGCCGGTGATGGCGAAGCGGCCGATGCGGCCGACGTAGAGCTGGTGCGGCAGGGCGTGCATCTGGCGCGGGGCGTCGGCGAACTGGCTGTTCTCGATGACGAGTTCGCTGTCCGGATCGTTGCCGGTGAGGAGGCCCATCTGGTTGTTGATGAAGGCGGCGTGGCGCAGGACGAGGCGGCCGCGCTCGAAGCGGATGCCCGCGCCGTTGCCGCCCGGCACGCGGGCGCCGCGGAATTCGATGTTCTCGATGAGGAAGTCGCCGTTGCGGATGACCCAGATGGCCTTGCTCTCCGCGCTGCGGCCGGCGGCGATCAGGACCGGGCGCGCGCCGACGCCGCGGAGGGTCAGGCGTTGCTGCGTCCATACCGCGACGTCGCCGCGGTATTCGCCGGGCAGGATTTCGACGGTGTCGCCATCTTCGGCCAGGCGGGCGGCCTCGGCGATGCGGGTGATCGCCTCGCCGGGGCCGACGCGCAGGGTGGCGGCGTGGGCGAGGGATGTGCCGATGACCAGTACGAGCGCAATAAGAATCCGTTGTGCCGTCCTGCCCCCGCCCACCTTCGATTCGTTCAGCATTTCACGGCCCCTTCTTCAGACACGATTTAACCTCAAATTCGTGTCCAGAAGGAAAGGTCGGCGAAGGGACGGGGTCGCTTGCGATCAACGTAACGACGAAGGGCGAAGCGCCGAATATCTGGCTGGCGGCGAACAGGCGGAAAGCGTTCTGACCGGAAGGCACGGTGGAAGTCCATAATGGACGCTGATATAGTGCGCATTGGACGACAATATATTGCACTTGAGACGATCCGCTTGATTCTGCTCCGAGTTTGGATACCTCGTTGGAATCTTCCGACACATCCGGCACGCCATTGATTGGGCGCCACCTGCAAGCCTTGCTGCGGGAAGCGCTTCTTGATACGCCAGCGGTACTGATCAATGGCCCGCGCCAGTCAGGCAAGACCACACTGGCTCGCCAGTGCGGGTCCGCCATGCCCTACATCTCGCTGGACGAGACAACGCGGCTCGCCGCGGCGCGCAACGATCCGGTGGGGTTCGTTCGTCGTATCGACCGTGCCGTCATCGACGAAATCCAGCGCGCACCGGAATTGCTGTTGGCGCTCAAATTGTCGATCGACAATGATCGTCGTCCCGGACGCTTCCTGCTGACCGGCTCGGCCAACGTCATGAGCCTGCCGACCATCGCCGATAGCCTTGCCGGTCGCATCGAAGTCCATGCGCTGCTGCCCTTGTCGAACGCTGAAATCGCTGGACGTCCGTCCGACTTTCTTGAGCGGGCCCTGGCGCAGGATTGGCCCGGTCGAATTCCTGGCGGCGCTCCTGGCGTAGGCGCCGCGTTGGCGGCGCATGTTCTGGCCGGCGGATACCCGGAGATGCGCAGCCGCACGACAGCCCGACGACGCCAGGCATGGGCGCAGTCTTATCTGACCACACTGGTGGAGCGCGACATTCGGGACGTGGCTCGCATCGACGAAGCGGCGCGCATTCCCCAACTCATGGCCATCCTGGCCATGATGTCCGGACAACTGCTCAACCTGAGCCAGGTAGGCGGGCAACTTGGCCTCAATGTCCACACTGCCGAGAAATACATCGCCATCCTTGAAAAGTTGTTCCTGGTGAGGCGGTTGCCGGCCTGGCGCAGTAATGAGCTGACCCGCCTGGTCAAGACACCGAAGATTCATTTCCTGGACGCTGGCCTGCATGCCGCCCTGGTCCGGGCCGGCCCTGAACTGATCGAAGCGGACCGGAGCCGCTTCGGGCCGATTCTCGAAAGCTGGGTTCATGGCGAACTGCTCAAGATCGTCAGTCTGACGCCGGAGCGGTGGTTCATTTCGCATTACCGCGACAAGGATCAGGTCGAAATCGATTTTGTCCTCGAATCGCCGCTCCGCGCCATTCTGGGTATCGAGGTCAAGGCCGCGGCTACGGTGACATCAGCCGACTTCAAGGGATTGCGGCGGCTGCGCGACCAATGTGGCAAGGCATTCGTTGGCGGTATCGTCCTCTATGACGGTACGGATGCCTTGCCGTTCGGTGATGGGCTATGGGCGGTACCGCTTGGATATTTGTGATTTGCGATGCCAGCGATCCGCTGGCATCCGCTCAACCTGAAAAAACCGCGCGAGCGCGCTCATGATCGAAGGTCTGTCCCGGGGCTGCGATCAGGCCGGAGAGCCCGACGGCGCGAATTTTTTCGGTCAGCGGGAAATTTCGTTCGCCCGGGTAGACGATGTTCAGTTGTTCCAGCCGGAGGGTTGCCGTGGTCCGAGCAGGGCCACGACGGGATGAATCGCAAATTGCCGCTCGATCCTGCGCAAGAAATTGGGGCGGTCCATGGCGGCATCAGTAGTGTCCCAACGTTAATCGAACAAGATCAACTGGTTGGGATTTTCCAGTAGATCTGGAGCAGGTGGAATACGAGCAAGTAGCTGATCCAGCGGGGATCTCTCAAACATAGTGAGGCTCAGGATTTGTAGGATTTCGTAGAGTGAAGCGGAGAGATTCAACCGCTTCTTGAGGATGGCGACGAGCACATAAACGGAGACGGCGATCCAGATCTGGGACTTCACTGCATTCTCCGAAGTACCGAAGAAGGACTTGATACGCGGATG
>JAGXSN010000197.1 GCA_018333815.1 Sulfuritalea sp.
CCCGCCGGCCCGTGCACGCCGCTGCGGCCGTCGAACACCCAGGCCGGCAGCGGCTCCGCGCTTAGCGCCTTGCCGGCGGCGATGTCCTCGGCGACCAGGGTCGCGACCGCGCCCCAGCCGGCGGCCTGCCAGGTCTCGAACGGGCCCTGCGCCCAGCCGAAGCCCCAGCGCAAAGCAAAATCGACGTCGCGCGCATTGTCGGCGATGTGTTCGAGCTGCGCCGCGCTGTAGTGGAACAGGTCGCGCAAAATGCCCCAGAGGAAGCGGGCCTGCGGCTGGGCGCAAGCGCGCAGCGCGGCGCAGCCGTCCGCGCTCAGGCCGCGCCCCAGCAGCGCGGCCACCTCGTCGGCGACCGCCCCCGCCGCGGGGCGGTAGTCGCGCGCGACGAGGTCGAGCACCTGGATCGTCTTGCCCTCCTTGCGGTAAATGCCGCCGCGCGTCTTCTGCCCCAGCGCGCCCTGGCCGATCAGCACGCCGAGCCAGGCCGGAATGTGGAAATGCGCATGCCAGGGATCGTCCGGCAGCGTGTCCCGCAGCGTCCCGACGACATGGGCGAGGGTGTCGAGGCCGACCACGTCGGCGGTGCGGTAGGTGGCGCTCTTGGGCCGACCGAGCAGCGGGCCGGTCAGCGCATCGACCTCGTCGAAGCCGAGCCCGTTGGCCAGGGTGTGATGCATCGTCGCCAGCAGCGAGAACACGCCGATGCGATTGGCGATGAAATTCGGCGTGTCGAGCGCGCGGATCACGCCCTTGCCCAGGCGCGTGACGAGCCAGGCTTCCAGCCCGTCGAGCAATGCGGCGTCGGTGTGCGGCGCGGCGATCAGCTCGACCAGTTTCATGTAGCGCGGCGGGTTAAAAAAATGGATGCCGCAGAAGCGCGGCTGCAACGCGGCGGGCAGCCCCTGCGCCAGGGCGGCGACCGAAAGTCCGGAGGTGTTCGACGCCAGGACGGCGCCGGGCGCGAGATGCGGCGCGATGCGCGCGAACAGGGACAGCTTGAGGTCGATGCGTTCGGCAACCGCCTCGATGACGAGGTCGCAGTCGGCCAGCCGGGCCAGATCGTCGTCGTAGTTGGCGCCCTCGATGGCCGCCAGCAGGCGCGGCGCGCCGAGCGGCGCGGGACTCATCTTCTTCAGTCCGGCAAGCGCCTTCTGCGCCCCGGCGTTCCGGTCGCCCTCGGGCGCGGGCAACTCGAACAGCACCACCGGCACCGCGGCGTTTGCCAGGTGCGCGGCGATCTGCGCTCCCATCACCCCGGCGCCGAGTACGGCGGCTTTCCTGACCTGCAGTCTGTTCATGGACCATCCTCCTTCCGCAACGACCGCCAAAGCGACCGTAAGTTTAAAACGAACGTTTGTAATGTAACGAAAATCAAGGCGTTGTCAACCCCGAAACCGCCGACTGTGGAAATTCCCATTGACCTGCGCACGGAAAACGGCGGAGAATTCACGACGCACGACGCACTCGCGCCCAGAGCCGAGTCGAACAACAATACCGGAGGAACGATCCATGAAGAAGCCCGCGCTTCGCCCGCAGTCTCCGCAGTCCCGTCCCGCTCAGTCCCGTCCCCCTTTCAGGCTGGCCCTTTTGCCGGCACTCTTGGCCATTCTGTGCGCGCCGCCCGCGGCGCAGGCCTTCGAATTCAAGTCGGGCGAGATTTCCGGCAGCTTCGACACCACCCTTTCCGTCGGCGCGCTCTGGCGCATGGACAAACGCGACGCCGGGCTGGTCAGCATCGCCAACGGCGGCGCCGCGCGCGATCCGAACTCGGACGACGGCAACCTCAAATACGACCGCGGCGACCTGGTGGCGACGCCTGTCAAGGCCATCCACGATCTCGAGCTCAAATACCGCAACCTGGGCGCCTTCCTGCGCGCCACCTATTTCTACGACCCCACCATCCGCGCCAAGGACGATCTCACTCCCGCCGCGCGCGACCGGCTCGGCCGCGACGCGGAGATCCTCGACGCCTTCGTGCGCGGCGCCTTCGACGTGGGCGGACGCACCCTCAACCTGCGGCTGGGCAAGCAGGTGGTGAGCTGGGGCGAGAGCACCTTCATCCCGAACGGCATCAACGTGCTCAACCCGGTGAATGTCGGCCGCCTGCGCACGCCGGGTTCCGAGCTCCGGGAGGGCCTGATCCCGACCCTGATGGCCCATGCCTCCCAGGAGGTCACCGACCAGCTCTCGGTCGAGCTGGTGCTGCCGGCCGAGTGGAAGAAGACCCAGCTCGAACCGGTCGGCTCCTTCTTCAGCACCAACGACTTCGTCGCCGAAGGCGGCTCGAATGCCTACACCGGCTTCGGCCGGCGCAATGACCTGAACGGCGCCGGCGGCGTGTTTCCGCTCAACGCCACGGCGCAACTGATCGCGCCGCGCTCGGCCGACCGGCGGCCTTCCGACAGCGGGCAATACGGCTTCGCGCTGCGCTACTTCCTGCCGGATTTCAACAACACCGAGCTGGGCTTCTACCACATCAACTATCACAGCCGGATTCCCTATGTCTCCGGCATTCGCGGGGGCATCACCGCGGCCGCCACCATCGCGCCCCCCTGCACCGTGCTCGACATTCCGACTTTCGGCGCCGTGCTGGCCGCCACCGGGAACCCGGTCACCGCGACCGCCAGCGCCTGCGGGGCTGCGGCCGGCAGGGCGGGAACCTACTTCGTCGAATATCCGGAAAACATCAAGCTCTTCGGCCTGAGCTTCAACACCGCCCTGCCCGGCGGCGTGGCGCTGCAGGGCGAGTATTCCTACCGCAGGAACCAGCCCCTGCAGCTGCCTTCGGCCGAGCTGCTGCTTGCCGCGCTGGGCCTGGGCAACCAGCTGACCAGCACCCACCCGATCGCCGCCGCCGGCGTTGCCTACGGCACGGAGATCGGCGGCTACCGGCGCGTCAAGATGCACCAGATCCAGCTCACCGCCACCCAGGCCTTCGGCCCGACCTTCGGCGCCGAGCAGTTCGTCGTCGTCGGCGAGGTCGGCTACACCCATCTCGACCTGCCGGCCAACCTCAAGTTCGCCGCGCCCGGCTGCCATCTGCCGCAACCGGGTTCCTCGACCTCGACCTCCTTCGGCTCGACCTCGTCCGACTGCTTCGCGACGCGCAATTCCTGGGGCTACCGCCTCGTCGGCCGGCTCGACTATCCCAACGCCATAGGCGCCGCGACGGTGTCGCCGCGCCTGGTCTTCTCGCACGACGTCGATGGCCGCGGCCCGACCTTCAACGAGGACGCCAAAGCCCTGACCCTCGGCTTCGGCATCAACTACCGGCAGAGCTGGCAGGCGGACATCGCCTACACCGCCTTCTTCGGCGGCCGCACTTATTCCGGCACGGATCTCGCAAATTCCGGCACGGGCCAGCCGCTCACTTATGCCAGCGGCAGCAATCCGCTCAAGGACCGCGACTTCCTCGCCATCAGCCTCAGCTACTCTTTCTGACCGCCATGAAAACGCACGCCATGACCGCCCGCCCGCTCCTGTTCGGCCTCGCGGCCGCCGTCCTGCTCGCCTGCGCCGTCGCGCCGGCCGCCGCCGACCCCGCCGCCCTCGGCAAGACCCTGACCTTCATGGGCGCCGAGGTCGCCGGCAATGCCGCCGGCACCATCCCGCCCTTCACCGGCGGCCTGACCCGCGCCCCGGCCGGCCACTCGCCCGGCGGCCACTATGCCGACCCCTTCGCCGCCGACCAGCCGCTGTTCGCGATCGACGGCGCGAACGCCGAACGCTACAAGGCCCATCTCAGCCCCGGCCAGATGGCGCTGCTGAAGAAATACCCGACCTGGAAGATGAACGTCTATCCGACCCGGCGCAGCGCGGCCTATCCCGAAGCCCACTACAGGGAAACCGTCGCCAACGCGACGCGCGCCAAGCTGGCGCCGGGCGGCAACGGCGTCGTGGCGACCAACGGCGGCGTGCCCTTCCCGATCCCCAGGGACGGCCTCGAGGCGATCTGGAACACCATGCTGCGCTACAAGGGCGACACCTACGCGATGGACTGGAGCCAGGCCGCCGTGACGCGCGACGGCGCCTACACGCCGGTGCGCTTCGAATACGAATACGACTTCCACTACGGCAATCTCGCCCGCGGCGAAAAGGGGCGCGAGCCGAACAAGCTCGCCCACTTCCTCCAGACGGTGACCGCCCCGGCACGCCTGGCCGGCCAGATCCTGCTGGTCCATGAGACCGTCGACCAGGTCAAGGAGCCGCGCTCGGCCTGGACCTACAACCCCGGTCAGCGCCGCGTGCGCCTCGCGCCCAACGTCGCCTACGACAATCCCGGCACGGCGGCCGACGGCCTGCGCACCAACGACGACTTCAATATGTTCAACGGCGCGACGGACCGCTACCACTGGAAGCTGCTCGGCAAGCGGGAGATCTATGTTCCCTACAACTCCTACAAGCTGTCCGGCAACACCCTGAGGATGGCCGACGTGCTGCGCCCCGGCCACATCAACCCCGAGCACGCGCGCTACGAGCTGCACCGCGTCTGGGTGGTCGAAGCCACGCTCAAGGAGGGCGTGAGCCACATCTATGCCCGGCGCGTCTTCTACATCGACGAGGACAGCTGGATCATCATGGTGACCGACAAATATGACGGGCGCGGCGAGTTGTGGCGGGTGTCCGAGCAGCACTCGATCAACTTCTACGACATCCCGATGGCCTACGGCACGATCGAGGTGCATCACGATCTGCAGTCGGGCCGCTACCTCGCCATGGGCCTGCGCAACGAAGAGCCGAAGGTCTATGAAAAGATCCAGCGCAGCGCCGCCGACTTCACCCCGGCCGGCTTGCGCGGCGTCGGCACCCGCTGAGCGGCGCCCCCCGAGTCGATTGAACCGAATCAGCGGATTCCTCTTCGCGGCCTATGTCGCGCTGGCCGCCGGCTTTGCCTTCTCGCCGCGCCAGCCGCCGCCCTTGCCGCCCACCGAGGTGCGCATCGACAATGCGCTGCTGCTCGATGCGCGGCGCGCCGACGCGCGCCTGGTCGCGGCCGGCGAGCAGGGATGGGTCTTCTTTTCCGACGACGGCGCGAGCTG
>JAGXSN010000198.1 GCA_018333815.1 Sulfuritalea sp.
CCTGTTGATTCTGATCCTGGCCCTGATCGTCTGGTTTCTTGTCCGCCAACGCAAGAGCCGGGGCGATCGGTCCGGCGCCGAGACCAGGGAAAGGATTGCGGAAAACGTCGTGGTCTGCGCCCACTGCCGGCTGCGCGTCCCCGAAAGCGAATCGATCGAGCACGAAGGGCGGCATTACTGCTGCGATGAGCACCGCCGGCTCGGTCCTCTCTGAGCCGTGGCCGGCACGCACGCCGCAACAAACGCCCCGCAGGCGCCGTCGCTGTGGCGACCGCTCGGATACTTTTCCGTTTACCGCTTGGTGGTCGCAGGATTTTTTCTCGGCGCGGTTACTCTTTCCGACCGGCCGCTGGTTTTCGGCGCCCAGAATCCCCGCCTGTTCCTGTGGGTCTGCGTCAGCTACTTTCTGCTCTCGATCGCGCTGCTGGCGGTCCAGACGCGCTGGCGGCGCGGGTTCGGCGCCCAGCTGACCGCCCAGGTACTGATCGACCTCACTTGCCTGACCCTGCTGCTCTACGCCAGCGGCGGGGCGAAAAGCGGCATGGCGATGATGCTCCTGGTCGTGCTGGTTGGCGCGGCGCTGGTCGGGCAGGGCCGCATGGTGCTGTTTTATGCGGCCGCGGCCAGCCTGCTGCTGCTCGCGGAACAGGCGTACCGGGTAACGACTCTGCGTGGCGATACGGGGGATCTGTTTTTCACCGGGCTGACCTGCATCGGGTTGTTCGGCGCCGCCATCGGGGCGCGCCTGCTCGCCAATCGCATGCTGGCCAACGAGGCCCTGGCGCATCGGCGCGGCGTCGAGCTGGCGGATCAGATGCAGATCAACGAACGGGTGATCCGCGACATGCAGGATGGGGTGCTGGTCATCGATGCGGCCGGGCGGGTGCGACAGTGCAATCCGCGCGCCCGGACCCTGCTAGGCTGCACCGACGCCTTTGCCGAGTCCCTGGGGGAGTATTCGCCCACCCTGGCCGAGCAATTCGGCGTCCGCCAGGGGCGGGGAATCGAATCCGAACTCGTCATGCAGGCGCCCTGGACCGGCCGGGTGCTGCGCGCCCGCTTCCTGCCCCCGCGTGAAGGCGGAAACTCCCTGATCTTCATCGAGGACGTCGGCCGCCAGCAGCAGGAAGCGCGTCAGGTGAAGCTCGCCGCGCTGGGCCGGCTGACGGCCAACCTGGCCCACGAGATCCGCAATCCCCTGGCGGCGATCAGTCATGCCGCGGAACTGCTGACGGACGAGCCGCCGGGCCAGGGCGTGAAGCGGCTGACGCGCATCATCATCGACAACGCCCAGCGGCTGAATCGCCTCATTTCGGAGGTGGTCGAGCTGGGACGCAGGGACCGCGTCAATCCGGAAGACATCGATCTGCGGGACTTCTTCCTGCGTCTGATCGACGAGCGATCCCTGCAGGATTGCGGCGGCGCGGAACGGATCGCCATCGACATTCCCGCCGCAACGCAGGTGCGCTTCGACCGCGGCCACCTGCACCGGGTCGTTTCCAATCTGCTGGACAACGCCTTGCGTCACGCCAGTCCGTCGCCCGGCGCGGTGCGCGTCGAAATCGAGCGAAACCCCGGACAGGATCGGCTCGGCCTGCATTTCAGCGACGACGGCGCGGGCATCGACGAGACCGAACGCGACCGGATTTTCGAGCCGTTCTTCACGACGCAGGCGTCTGGCACCGGGCTCGGCCTGTATATCGCCCGCGAACTGTGCGAAGCGAATGGCGCGCGCCTGTTCCTGCTCGAGAACGCTCCCGGCGCGCATTTCTGCCTATCATTCGCGTCGACCTCCCCCGAACCGAAAAAGGACAGCGAGGAGAAATGAGCGGCATTCCCCGCGTTCTCGTCGTCGACGACGAAGCGGACATACGCGAACTGCTGGACATGACCCTGGCGCGCATGGGCATCGAGTGCGACTGCGTCGCCAGCGTCGCCGCCGCGAAGGGGCGCCTGGAGGAAAAGACCTACCAGCTGTGCCTGACCGACATGCGCATGCCCGACGGCGACGGTCTCGAACTGGTGCGGCATATCGAGGCGCACCATCCGACCCTTCCCGCCGCGGTGATCACCGCCCACGGCAATACCGAGAATGCCGTCGCCGCTCTCAAGGCCGGCGCGTTCGATTACCTGGCCAAGCCGGTTTCGGTCGCTCAGCTGCGCGCACTGGTGAAATCGGCGCTGGCCGTGCCGGAAAGCCGGAATCCGCCGGGCGCGCGCGCTCACGAACTGTTCGGCCAGTCGGCGCCGATCATCCAGGTGCGCGAGCGGATCGTCAAGGTGGCGCGCAGCGAGGCGCCAGTCTTCATTTCCGGCGAGTCGGGCAGCGGCAAGGAACTGGCCGCCCGGCTGATCCATCGGGAAAGCTCGCGCGGCGACAAGGCGTTCGTCGCGGTCAACTGCGGCGCCATTCCGGAAAACCTGATGGAGAGCGAGTTCTTCGGCTACCGCAAGGGCGCGTTCACCGGCGCCGAAACCGAGCGCGCGGGGTTTTTCCAGGCGGCGGATGGCGGCACGCTGTTCCTCGACGAGGTGGCCGACCTGCCCCTGCCGATGCAGGTGAAACTGCTGCGCGCGATCCAGGAAAAGCATGTACGGCGCGTCGGCGCTACCGCGGAAGAGCCCGTCAACGTCCGCATCATCTGCGCGACGCACCAGGATCTGCGCAGGCTGATGGACGCGGGCCGCTTCCGCCAGGATCTGTTCTTCCGCATCCACGTCATCGAGATCCGCATGCCGGCGCTGCGCGAGTGCGGCGCCGACATCGCGGCTCTGGCGATCCGCATCCTGGCCAGGTTGTCCGGCGTCTCCGGCGCGGCGGCGCCGGAGATCGCGCCGCAGGCGATCGCCGCGCTGAAGACGTATGACTTCCCCGGCAACGTGCGCGAGCTGGAGAACATTCTCGAGCGCGCGCTGGCCCTGCACAGCGGCGGCGTCATCGGTATCGACGACCTGCAATTGCAGCCGCCCAAAGTCGGCGCCGGCGAGACGGCGGGCATCGGCGCCAAGCCGCTGCAGGAGTTCCTCGACGACCAGGAACGCCAGGCCATCCTCGACGCCCTGCAGAAGACGCGTTTCAACCGGACCGCCGCCGCACGCATTCTCGGCGTGACCTTCCGCTCGCTGCGCTACCGCATGGAACGGCTCGGGCTGAATGAACCGGAAGCCTGATGCGCTCGGGCCGCTCGGCGTCGACGGCTGGCTGGGCGGCGCCGAGCGCATTGCCAGCCCCAATCGCGACGACCGGCCGGCGGGGGTCGTTCCGCACCTCATCGTCATCCATGCCATCAGCCTGCCGCCGGGCCAGTTCGGCGGCCCGGCCGTGATCGATTTCTTCGCCAACCGGCTCGACCCGGCGGCTCACCCCTATTTCGCCACTCTCGTCGGGCGGCGCGTGTCGGCGCACTTCCTCATCCGGCGCGACGGCCACTTGATCCAGTTCGTCTCCTGCGGCGCGCGCGCCTGGCATGCCGGGGCGTCGTGCTGGCGCGGCCGCGCACGCTGCAACGACTTCTCGCTCGGCATCGAACTCGAAGGCGACGACTTCAGCCCGTTCGCCGCCGAGCAGTATGTCGCGCTGGCCGCCCTGACAGCCGCATTGCGCCGGCATTTCCCGCTCGAGGCCGTGGTCGGCCATGCGGACGTCGCGCCCGGCAGGAAGACCGATCCCGGCCCTCATTTCGACTGGTCGCGCATCGCTGCCCTGCCGACCGGCTGATACGGAGCGCGTGGCTGACCAGCAACGTTACGGTGGCGCCGGGGATGGGACGCACGTAATTTATCTTGCATTGATTTTCTTGGGACACTACTATTAGGGTCCGGGGGTGGCCGACCTACTACATGTAGTAGGTCGGCGGGGGGCACCCTCGCCATATCCGGATCAGCCGACTGAAAGACGGGGCATGCAGGAAAACGCGGGGCACACGAAGATCGATCGGGCCGGAGCCGTTGCCGGAGCGGACGCCCTCTCTTCCGCCCCCGTGCGCCAAACCGAAGGATGGCCGGTGAAAGCGCTTGAATTCATCGATTCCGGTGCGCCGGCGTTGTTGAATAATCCGCTGCGTAGTATGCGGGTTGTCTCTTTTCCCTTTCTCAAACATGCGATGGAGGTTCCCTATGGCTGAAGAGAAGAAAGCCAAGAAGCCG
>JAGXSN010000199.1 GCA_018333815.1 Sulfuritalea sp.
CGGCCCGACTGGCCGGCGTGGCCAAGCTGAAGCTCGCCGACGCGCCGCACTACGCCGAGCTGACCGCCGAGAACCTCGCCGCGCTGATCCATGCCCATGCGGCCGGCTACAGCCACATTCTCGCGCCGGCGACGACCTTCGGCAAGAACCTGCTGCCGCGCGTCGCCGCGCTGCTCGACGTGGCGCAGATCTCCGAGATCTGCGGCGTCGAAAGCCCGGACACCTTCATTCGCCCGATCTACGCCGGCAATGCCCTCGCGACCGTGAAGTCATCGGATGCCGTGAAAGTCATCACGGTGCGCACCACGGCCTTCGATGCCTGCGGGCAGGGTAACGCCGCTCCGGTCGAAGCCATCGCCGCCGGCCCCGATCTCGGTTTGACGCAGCTGGTCGGCCGCGAGCTGACCCGGTCGGAACGGCCCGAACTCGGCGCGGCGAAGGTGGTCGTCTCGGGCGGGCGCGGCCTCGCCTCGAGCGAGAATTACCACAGGCTGCTCGAACCGCTGGCCGACAGGCTGGGCGCCGCGCTCGGCGCGAGCCGTGCCGCGGTCGATGCCGGCTTCGTGCCGAACGACTACCAGGTCGGCCAGACCGGCAAGGTGGTGGCGCCGCAGCTCTACCTCGCCATCGGCATCTCGGGGGCGATCCAGCACCTCGCCGGCATGAAGGACAGCAAGGTGATCGTCGCGATCAACAAGGATCCGGACGCGCCGATCTTCTCGGTGGCCGACTACGGTCTGGTCGGCGACCTGTTCCAGATCGTGCCGGAGCTGACTGCCGCGCTATGAACCCGAAGTCATGAACTTCAGCGACGGCCTGTTCGGCGGCTTCTGGGCCTACGGGGCTTTCTTTCCGTATGTCCTGCTGCTGCTGTGGGCCGTGCGCAGCGCGCCGTGGCGGCGGCTGGCCGACAACGACCGGATCCACGTCTGGATGGGGGCGATCGTCGTGCTGAGCGTGCTCTGGAGCCTCAAGGCCGGCGTTAAGCCGGGCCTAAACCTGCACCTGCTCGGCGCGACCGCCTTGACCCTGATGTTCGGCCGCCAGCTCGCGCTGATCGGGCTGTCGCTCGTGCTCGCCGCGGTGACCCTCAATGCCGGCCTCAAGGGCATCGAGGGCTGGCAGGCCTTCGCGCTCAACGCGCTGGCGCTGGTCGTCGTGCCGGTGTTCGTCGCCCACTTCGTGCTGCGCTTTGTCGAACGCTTCCTGCCGCCCAACATCTTCGTCTACTTCTTCGTGGCGGCCTTCTTCGGCGGCGCCGCGGCGGCCGTTGCCAGCGGCGGCGCCAGCGGACTGCTGCTGTGGAGCGCCGGCATCTACGACCTCGACCTGCTGATGTCGGACTACCTGGCGTTCTACCTTCTGCTCGGCTTCGCCGAAGCCTGGCTCAACGGTGCGGCGATCACGCTGATGGTGGTCTATTTCCCGCGCTGGGTCGGCAGCTTCGACGACCGGCGCTATCTCTGGCAGAAGAAGGAACCGCATTCATGAACTACATCGCCCCCTTGCAGGACATGCACTTCGTGCTGCGGGAACTCGCCGGCCTCGACGAGCTCGCCCGTCTGCCGGGCTACGAGGAGGCGACGGCGGACGTCGTCGCCGCGATCCTCGAGGAAGCCGGCAGGTTCGCCGGCGGCGTGCTGGCGCCGCTCAACGCGCCCGGCGACCGCGCGGGCTGCGCGTGGAACGACAGGGCGGTGACGATGCCGGCAGGCTTCGGCGCGGCCTACCGCCAGTTCGTCGCCAACGGCTGGATGGGCCTCGGTCACGCTCCAGAGTTCGGCGGGCAGGGGCTGCCGCGCGTGGTCGCGGCGGCGGTGCGCGAGATGTGGAAGTCCGCCAACCACGCCTTCGCGCTGTGCCCGATGCTGACCGACGGCGCCATCGAGGCGCTGGAGCTGTGCGGATCGCCGGCGCAGAAGGCGCTTTACCTGCCGCGGATGGTGGCGGGTGCATGGACCGGCACCATGAACATCACCGAGCCGCAGGCCGGTTCCGACCTCGCGGCGATCCGCGCGCGCGCCGAGCCGCAGGCCGACGGCAGCTACAAACTGTTTGGCCAGAAGATCTTCATCACCTACGGCGAGCACGACATGGCCGAGAACATCATCCACCTCGTGCTGGCGCGCCTGCCGGATGCGCCGCCGGGCGTGAAGGGCATTTCGCTGTTCGTCGTGCCGAAATTCCGCGTCAACGCCGACGGCTCGCTGGGGGATCGCAACGATGCGTATTGCGTGTCGATCGAACGCAAGCTCGGCATCCACGCCAGCCCGACCTGCGTGATGAGCTTCGGCGACAATGGCGGCAACAGCGGCGGCGCCCGCGGCGAACTGGTCGGCAAGCCGAACGAGGGCCTCAAGACCATGTTCGTCATGATGAACGCGGCGCGCTATGCCGTCGGCCTCGAGGGACTCGGCAATGCCGCAGCGGCCTACCAGCATGCGCTGGCCTACGCCAAGGAACGCGTGCAGGGCCGCGCCATCGAGGGCTCGGCCGCTGCGGTGGCCATCGTCCGGCATCCCGACGTGCGCCGCATGCTGATGCTGATGAAGGCGCAGACCGAGGCGATGCGCGCGCTGGCCTACGTCACGGCCGCCGCGCAGGACAGGGCGCTGCACCACCCCGACGCGGCGGAGCGCCAGCGGAACCAGGCGTTCGTCGACCTGATGACGCCGGTGGTCAAGGGCTGGCTCACCGAGACGGCCAACCGCATCGCCTATCTCGGCGTGCAGGTGCATGGCGGCATGGGCTTCATCGAGGAGACCGGCGCCGCGCAGTTCATGCGCGACGCGCGCATCACGACGATCTACGAAGGCACCACGGGGATACAGGCGAACGACCTGATCGGCCGCAAGATCGCCCGCGAAGGCGGCGCGACGCTGAAAACGGTCATTGCCCAGATGCAGGCAACGCAGTCGGAAATCGCCGCGAGCGCCGATGCAGATTGCCAGGCCATCGCCGCGGCCTTGCAGGAAGGCATCGACGCCGTCGCGGCGGCCGGCGCCTACATCGTCGCGCACTACGGCACGAACGTGCGCGCGGTCGCGGCCGGCGCGGCGCCCTGCCTCGAACTGCTGGGCATCGTGGCGGGCGGC
>JAGXSN010000200.1 GCA_018333815.1 Sulfuritalea sp.
CCCCGGCCGGCGCCGAAACCCGCTCCCGCCCCCCCTCCCCCGCCCGACCCCTTCCAGGAACAGCTGCAACGCGATACGGAGCAGCTCCGGCACAACAGGGCGGCCGCGGCGGCGGCGCAGGAACTCGCCGAGGTCCGGGCGCAGCAGGCCCGTGCCGCCCAGGCCGGCGAGATGGACCGCTACATCGCCGCCATCCGCGGCAAGGTGCGCGGCAACATCGTCCTGCCCGGCGACATCCGCGGGAACCCGGAAGCGGTTTTCGAGGTCACTCAGCTGCCCTCGGGCGAGATCCTCCATGTCAGACTCAAGAATTCTTCCGGCAGCAGCGCCTGGGACCATGCCACCGAACGCGCCATCCTCAAGTCCAGCCCCTTGCCCAGACCGGCGCAGGCCGGCCTGTTCAGCCGCACGCTCGAGCTTCGGTTCCGCCCGCAGGAAGACTGAATCCGGCCGCCGGGTATAATTTCCCCGCCATGAAAAAGCCCTTCTCTCGCCTGATCGGCGGCCTGCTCCTGGCGAGCGTGGCCACCGCCTCTCCCGCCCAGCTGTCGATCGAAATCACCGGCGCGGGCGCCCAGCGCCTGCCGGTCGCCATCGTCGATTTCGCCGGCGAGCGCGTCGTGGCCCAGGCCCTCACCTCGGTGATCCGCGCCGACCTCGAACGCAGCGGCCGCTTCAATCTCGTCAACACGGCGGGCGTGGCGATGGACGAGAACACGGCGCCGAACTACCTCGACTGGAGAAGCCGCGGCGCCGACGCCCTGGCGGCCGGCAGCCTGAGCGCGACGCCGGACGGCCGTTACGAAACCCGGTTCCGCCTCTACGACACCCACAGGCAATCGGCCATTGCCGGCCAGGCGCTCGCCCACACCTCGAACCAGCTCCGCGCCACGGCCCACCGCATCGCCGACACGATCTACGAAAAGCTCACCGGCGAGCGCGGCATCTTCTCGACGCGGATCGCCTACGTGGTGAAAAGCCCCGGCCGCTACGAACTGCAGATCGCCGACGCGGACGGCAACGGCGCCCAGTCCGCGCTGGCCTCGCGCGAGCCGATCATCTCCCCCGCCTGGTCGCCCGACGGCGGCAGGCTGGCCTACGTTTCCTTCGAGCAGAAGAAGCCGATCATCTACGTCCATGACCTGGCGACCGGACGGCGCCATGTCGCCGCCAACTTCAAGGGCTCGAACTCGGCCCCGGCCTGGTCGCCCGACGGCCGCCGGCTGGCCGTGGTGCTGACCAAGGATGGCGCCTCCCAGCTCTACCTCGTCAACGCCGACGGCAGCGGGGTCGCCCGCCTGGCCAGCTCGCCCGGCATCGACACCGAACCCCAGTTCTCGCCCGACGGCGAGTTCATCTATTTCACCTCCGACCGCGGCGGCAGCCCGCAAATCTACCGCATGCCGGCCGCCGGCGGGGCGGCGCAGCGGATCACCTTCGACGGCAGCTACAACGTCACGCCGCGCATCTCCCCCGACGGCAAGACGCTCGCCTTCGTGACGCGCGACGGCGGCCGCTTCCGCGTCGCCGCGATGGACCTGGCGACGCGCCAGGTGCAGATCCTCACCGACACGGCCAAGGACGAATCGCCGAGTTTCTCGCCCAACGGCCGCATGATCCTCTTCGCCACCGAGGTCGGCGCCCGCGGCGTGCTCGCCGCCGTGTCGGTCGACGGCCGCGTCAAACAACGCCTCTCGGTACAGGCCGCGGATGTCCGCGAGCCCGCCTGGGGCCCTTTCAGCAAGTAATTTTCATCCACTCACCAGGAAAAAGCCATGCGCAAACCCGTGCTTCCCGTCGCCCTGATCGCTGCTCTCTCCCTTCTTGCCGGCTGCGCCACCCAGGCGCCCGCTCCCGAACAGGCCGGCGCCGGCGTCGAGGAGCGCAGGCCGGCCGCCGTCGCCACGCCGAGCGTCGCGCCGGTGGTCGCCGGCCAGCCCGTCGGCAGCGCCTTCCCGGAACTGAGGGATCCGCAGAGCCCGCTGTCCCGGCGCAGCGTTCATTTCGACCTCGACAGCTACGTCATCAAGGACGAGTATCAGGAACTGCTGAACCAGCATGCCCGCTTCCTCGTCAGGAACACGCAGATGAAGATGCTGATCCAGGGCAACGCCGACGAGCGCGGCAGCCGCGAGTACAACCTCGCCCTCGGCCAGAAGCGCGCCGAGGCGGTGAAGAGGGCGCTGATGCTGCTGGGCGCCAGGGAAGCGCAGCTGGAATCCGTCAGCCTGGGCGAGGAGAAGCCCGCGTGCCTGGAATCGACCGAGTCCTGCTGGGCGCAGAACCGGCGCGGCGACATGCTGTATTCGGGCGAGTTCTGAGCGATGAAGGCGCGCGCGCTCCTGGTCTGCCTGGCCCTGATCCTGCCGACCCCTTCCTGGGCCCTGTTCGGCGACGAGGAAGCGCGCCGGCAGATCAGGGATCTGCGCGCCGAGTTGGCCCAGACCGCCGAGGCGTTGCGCCAGCGCAGCGACGCGCTGGCGCAGAACCAGCTCGACTTCGCCAACCGGATCGAAGCCCTGCGCGCCGATGTCGCCCGCCTGACCGGACAGATCGAGGTGCTGACCCACAGCCTCGACGCCGCGCACAAGCGCCAGCAGGATTTCTACGTCGATCTCGACGCGCGCCTGCGCAAGCTGGAAGCTGCCGCCGCGGCGGCGGCGCAGGCGCCCGCCGCGCCCAAGGCCGATCCGCAGGCCGAGATGCGCGATTTCGAGGCTGCCCTCGGCCTGTTCCGCGCGTCCCACTTCGCGCAAGCGCAGGCGGCCTTCGAAAGTTTCATCGCCGCCTGGCCCAAGGCCGCCCTGCTGCCGAACGCCACGTTCTGGCTGGGCGCCAGCCTCCAGCAGCAGAAACAGTTCGACCGGGCGGCCGAAACCTACGGCCAGATGGCGGCCGCCTGGCCGGACGATCCCAGGGCGCCCGATGCCCTGCTGGCGCGCGCGAACGCCCAGGTCGAGGCCAAGCAGGTCAAGGAAGCGATCCAGACGCTCGAACTCCTGATCCGGAAATATCCCGCCAGCTCTGCGGCCGAGACCGGCCGCAACCGCCTCAAGGCGCTCGCTCCCAAAAGACGGTGAAGCAGGCGAGCGCCGCCCCGGCGCTGCGGGTCGGCGAGATCTTCCATTCCCTGCAGGGCGAATCGACGCGCGTCGGCCTGCCCACCGTTTTCATCCGCCTGACCGGCTGTCCGCTGCGCTGCCGCTGGTGCGACACCGCCCACGCCTTCAGCGGCGGGGAAAGCCTCCCGCTCGCCGCCATTCTTGAGCGCATCGCCGCGTTCGGCTGTCGGACGGTGTGCGTCACCGGCGGCGAACCCCTCGCGCAAGCGGGTTGCCGCAGACTGCTGACCGCGCTGTGCGATGCCGGCTACTCGGTTTCGCTCGAAACTTCCGGCGCCCTGGACATTTCCGGCGTGGACCCGCGCGTCGCGCGCATCGTCGACCTCAAGCCGCCCGGTTCGGGCGAGGCGGAAAAAAACCGCTGGGAGAACCTCGCGCTGCTGCGTCCGACCGACGAGCTCAAGTTCGTGCTGGCCTCGCGCGCCGACTACGACTGGGCCAAGTCGGTGCTGGCCGGACGGCGCATCGGGGAACTCTGCCCGGTGCTGTTTTCTCCCGTGGCGGACGCGCTGCCGCCCGCGGAACTGGCCGGATGGATTCTCGCGGATCGCTTGCCGGTGCGCTTCCAGCTGCAGCTGCACAAGCTGCTGTGGGGAGACGAGCGTGGCCGCTGATTCCTCCCGCAAGCCGGCCGTGGTGCTCCTGTCGGGGGGGCTGGACTCGGCCACCTGCCTCGCCATCGCCCGCAGCGAGGGCTTCGCCTGCCACTGCCTGTCGGTCGATTACGGCCAGCGCCATGCGGCCGAACTTAACGCCGCGGCACGCATCGCCGCCGCCCTGGGCGCCGTGACGCAGCGCGTCGTGCATCTCGACATCGGCCAGTTCGGCGGCTCGGCGCTCACCGATCCCGCGATCGCCGTCCCGGTCGATGGCGTCCAGCCGGGCATCCCCCCCACCTACGTGCCGGCGCGCAACACGATCCTGCTCGCCCTGGCCCTGGGCTGGGCGGAAATTCTCGGCGCGCAGGACATCTTCGTCGGGGTGAATGCCGTCGATTACTCCGGTTATCCGGATTGCCGGCCCGAGTTCATCGCCGCCTTCGAAGCCCTGGCCAACACGGCCACCCGGGCCGCGGCCGAAGGCCGCAGCCTGAGGATTCACGCGCCGCTCATCGCGCTGTCGAAGGCCGAGATCATCCGCCGCGGCACGGCGCTCGGGATCGATTACGGCCTGACCGTCTCCTGCTATCAGGCCGACGCGCAGAGACGCGCCTGCGGCGTCTGCGATGCCTGCCGCCTGCGGCGCGAAGGCTTCGCCGCCGCCGGCATCGCCGATCCCGCAGCGCAACCGCATGGCTAACAAGAATATCCTTATATCCTTATAAGGAATTCTCTTGATACCCGTCAATCCAACCCGCCTTTTCATTGCCTAATCTCGCGGCCGGAGCGGGCTCGACCCGTCTTTCGCCGCGCGTCATAAAAAATTTCCGGCAGCCGCACCCGTTTCGGAGAGGGAATGGCGGGCCAGCCGGGTCTGAAGAGGAGGATTACCCATGCACCACAAGGTTGCAGCGTTCGCGTTTTGCGTGGCTGCCGGCGTGGCGCAGGCGGCGGACATCGCCGGCCTGGCCGCCACTTGCCATAGCTGCCACGGCATCGACGGCGCGAGCGTCGGCCCGACGATGCCGAGCATCGCCGGGCAGAACGAAAACTACCTCAGGCACGTCATGATCGAGCAGAAACACGACCAGCGTTATTCGTCGATCATGGGCCGGCTGTTGCGCACCTACAGCGACGAGGAGATCGCGCTCATGGCCCGGCATTTCGCCGCCAAGCCATGGGTTCCCGCCGCTGTAGACGCGGACATGCGCCTGGTCAATCGCGGTCGCCAGGTGGCGCAGAAAACCTGTCAGCGATGCCACGGGGCGACCGGCGAGCGCGTCGCCGAAGGCACGCCGCGTCTGGCCGGCCAGTGGCCCGGCTATCTGGTCATCGAATCGATGAAATATACCGACCCGACCTTCCACCGCAACAAGCCGAGCGAACGCATGGCCGAACGCGTCGGCAATCTGGCGGTCGAGGATGTACAGGCGGTGGCCCACTTCCTGGGCACGCGGAAATGACGGGGGCGCACATGAATCGCTGGACTCGCAGAAGTTTTCTCGGCGCGCTGGGCGCCGGCGCCCTGTTGAGCGGGGCGCCCATGGTCGCCCGCGGCGCGGCCAAAGGGCGCGTTGTCATCGTCGGCGGCGGCTTCGGCGGCGCGATCGCCGCGCGCTACGTCGGGATGGCCGATCCCGCCATCGAAGTGACGATCATCGAACGCAGCCCGCAGTACTTCACCTGCCCGTTCAGCAACAAGGTGGTGGCGGGCATCATGGAACTCGACGCCCTCAGGTATGACCTCAAGGCGCATGCCGCGCGCGGCGTCCGGGTGGCCTACGACGACGTCGTCGCCATCGACCCGGCGAAACGCAGCGTCGCCACGGCCGGCGGCAAGCAGTTCGCCTACGACCGGCTGATCCTCGCTCCGGGTGTCGAGCTCGATTATGCCGCCGTGGAAGGCGCGACGGCGGGCGTCGAAACGGTGATGCCGCATGCCTGGAAGGCGGGCGAGCAAACGCTGTTGCTGCGCAAGCAGATCGAGGCCATGAAGGATGGCGGCGTGTTCATCATCACCGTGCCGAGACGGCCCTACCGCTGCCCCCCCGGCCCCTACGAGCGCGCTGCGCTGGCGGCGCACTACTTCAAGCGCCACAAACCCAAGTCGAAGGTAATCATTCTCGACGACGACAATACGATGCCGAAACAGTCCCTGTTCCTGGAAAGCTGGAACAAGCTGTATCCGGGCATGATCGATTGGGTCACCGGCAACAACGGCGGCAAGATGGAGCGCGTCGACATCAAGCGGCGCATGGTCATCACCACCGACGCGGATTTCCCGGCGGACGTGATCAGTTTCGTCCCGCCACAGAAGGCCGGCGCCATCGCGCAGAAAACCGGCCTGACAGACGTCAGCGGCTGGTGTCCGGTCGATCCGGTCACGCTCGAATCGACGCGCCACAAGAACATCCATATCGTCGGCGATGCCGCTTTCACAGACGGCGTACCGAAGTCGGCCCATATCGCGGGGGCGATGGGCAGGACCGCCGCGCGCGCCGTCGTCGCCCTGCTGCAGGGCAAGACGCCGCCGTCGCCGCAATACGTCAATACCTGCTACACGCTGGCGGCGCCGGACTATGGCTTCTCCATCGCCGGCATCTACGAACCGAAAGGCGGGGTGATTGCCATGGTGCCGAACAGCGTTACCGTTTCGCCCACCGGGGCGCCCGAGTACATGCGTCGCACCGAGGCGGAGTTCGCGTATGGCTGGCTGAGAAACATCGCAGCCGAAGCTTTCTTATAATAGGCAGGAATCGGACACGGAGAGTTGGTTCCATGGAGTTCACTATCCACACGCAGGTGTTGCTGATCGTCTTTGGCTTGGGTGTCGTGCTCGGCGCGGTGGTCAACAAGACGAATTTTTGTACCATGGGGGCCGTTTCGGACATCGTCAACATGGGCGATACGGGCCGCTTGCGCGCCTGGCTGCTGGCCGGCGCGGTCGCCCTGCTCGGCGTGGTGATCCTCGAAGCCAGCGGCAAGGCGACGCTGGGCAACATGACCTTTCCGCCCTATCGCACCACCAACTTCGCCTGGCTGCGCTACCTGCTCGGCGGCCTGTTGTTCGGCATCGGCATGACGCTCGCTTCCGGCTGCGGCAACAAGACCCTCGTGCGCATCGGCGGCGGCAATCTCAAATCGATCGTGGTCCTGATCATCGCCGCCGGCTGCGCCTACGCCATGTTGTGGACGGATTTCTACAACACCGTCTTCGGCAAGCTGGTCGGCGCCACCACGGTCAATCTGGCCGCCAGCGGCTTCAAAAGCCAGACCCTCGGCGACCTGACCGGCATCGGCAACACCGCCGCCGGGCTGATCGTCGCGTTCGCCATCGTCATTTTCGTCTACATCTCGAAAGAATTCCGCAGCAACCGCGACCACCAGCTGGCCGGCATACTCATCGGCCTCGTCGTCATCGCCGGCTGGTATGTCACGGGCAGCGCCATGGGCGCAGAGTGGAAGGAATTTGCCGATTTCGCCGACACCAAGCCCCTGCGCGTCGAAACCCAGTCCTTCACCTTCATCGGCCCGATGGGCGACCTCGCCCGCTATGCCATGAATCCGTGGGACCTGTCGCTGATCAACTTCGGCATCGTCGCCCTGCTTGGCGTGATCGTCGGTTCTTTCATCTGGGCGGTGGTCAGCAAGGGGTTTCGCGTCGAATGGTTCGTTTCCGGGGGCGACTTCGCCAATCACGCCATCGGCGCCGTGCTGATGGGCATCGGGGGCGTGCTCTCGATGGGCTGTACCGTCGGCCAGGCCATCACCGGCGTCTCCACGCTGGCGCTCGGCTCGCTTATCACCTTCGTCGCCATCGTCGCCGGCGCCGCAGCCACGATGAAATACCAATATTGGCGCATGATGAACGAATCGTAACGACGCCTTCCCACTCTTTTAGAGGAGACTCACCAAATGGATCTACTGCGCAGGACGGTACTGAAGGGGGCTGGAGCGGGCGGAGCGCTGGCGGTTCTGCTGGCGACGGGCATGCTCAAGCCGACGCTGGCCTATGCCAGCGACTGGAACAAGGCGGCGTTCGAGGCCAAGGAACTCGATGCCGCGCTCAAGGCGATCGGCGGCCTGGGCGCCGCCGCCCATGCCGGTCTGGTGATGCGCGCTCCGGAGATCGCCGAGAACGGCGCCGTGGTGCCGATCGACGTCACCAGCAGCATCCCCAACACCACCT
>JAGXSN010000201.1 GCA_018333815.1 Sulfuritalea sp.
GCCGATGTCGGCCGGCTGCGGCGCGTCGATCCGCACGCCGCTCCGCAGTCCCCTGAGCGCCGCGGGGGCGGCGCCGGTCAGCGTGCGCAGGGCCTGGCGCTTCACCGCGAGATCGTTCTCCGCGGCGATTTCTGCGGCGAGAGCCAGGTCGTGGCGCGCCTGGGCCTCGTGGGTATCGGTGATGGTCGCGGTGCCGACCTCGAAGCTCTTCTTCGCCAGTTCGAGCTGCTGGGCGATCGCGGCCTTTTGCGCCTGCGCCGTCGCCAGGGTCTCCTGCGCGAGCAGCACGTCGAAATAGGCCTGCGTTACGCGCAGGATGAGGTCCTGGCCCGCCTGGGCGAACTGCAGTTCGGCCAGCGCGACGGACAGACCGGCCTGCCGGTAGCCGACCCAGTTCTGCCAGCGGAACAGGGGCTGGGACAGGGTCACGCTCCAGCCGTTGCTGTTGAAGTCGGCGCCGCGCGTGACCGGCGGGCTGGTGCGCGCGGTCGACTCCATGTCGTTCCAGGTCGTGTTGGCCGTCAGGCCGACGGTCGGCAGCAGGCCGGCGCGGCCCTGCGGCAGCTTCTCCAGGCCGGCCGCGCGCGTCGCGCGCGCGGCGGCATACTGGGCGTCATGCCCGAGCGCGGCGCGATAAACCTGCAGCAGGTCGGTGGCCTGGGCGTCGGCGGCAAGCGCCAGGGCGGCCAGGAGCGGAAGGAACGGCTTCATGCGCATGACTCCGGAGTGGGCTCAATAGGTCGGGGCGGCGGGATCGGCATCGCGCGCCCAGGCGGCCATGCCGCCATACAGGTTGATGACATCGCCGAAACCCTGGTGTTCCAGAAACATGGCCACCTGGTAACTGCGCGCGCCGTGGTGGCAGACCACCACGGTTTCCGCGTCGCGATTCAGCTCGAAACAGCGGGCAGGAACCGAGCGCATCGGCATCAGTCTGGCGCCGGGAAGATGCACGACGTCGAACTCCCAGGGTTCGCGCACGTCCAGCAGCACCGGCGCAGGGCGGCCGCCGGCCCGGGCCTGGTCGAGTCGCTCCTTGAGCTGGACGGCGGTCATCTGCTTCATTCGGTCTCCGCCGCCCGGTTCAGAACGCGAAGCGCGGCGCCGGCGGCCGCTTCAGGAACGGCACGCTGGTCTCGAGCACGTCCGCGCTGGCGATCGCATCCGCCGCGTTGCGCCGGAACAGGCGCAGCGCCATCGTCGGCGCCTGGCCGGGCAGGGCGACGAAGGCAGCAAGCCGGCCACCGACGGCCAGCAGGTCGAGCAGGGCGCGGGGAACCTCGTTCACTCCGCCGGATACCACGATCGCATCGAAGGGGGCATGGTTGGCCACTGAGGCCGGCAGCCCGGCCAGACCGTCGCCCGTCTCGACCCGGACGTTGTCGATCCCGGCGCGCTCCAGGTTGGCGCGCGCGATCGCGGCGACGGCCGGATCGATCTCGACGCTCCAGACCGCCTTCGCCCGCGCTGCGAGCAGCGCGGCCATGTGGCCGGAACCGGCGCCGATCTCGAGCACGCGCTCGTGCGGCTGCACGGCCAGCGCCTGCAGGATGCGGCCCTCGAGCTTGGGCGGCAGCAGGCTGGCGCCCCGCATACCCACCGCGACGGGAATCTCGACGTCGGCAAAGGCGAGCGCGCGATAGGCCTCCGGCACAAAATCCTCGCGGCGGTCGGCGTATAGCTGTTCGATGACCGCCGGATCGCTGACCAGCCAGGGACGCAGCTGCTGCTCGATCATGTTGTGACGGGCCTTTTCGAAATCCATCGCAAATCTCCTGTGCGGGTAGGTGAGGCCGGAGCGCGGCAAGGCAAGCCCCTCGGCTGCGGGATTCTACGCCGGCTCCCGAACGCGATACCACGCGGCGTATAGCGCCGGCAGGAACAGCAAGGTGAGGACGGTCGCGACGATCAGCCCGCCCATGATGGCCACCGCCATCGGTCCCCAGAAAATCTGGCGGGTCAGCGGGATCATCGCCAGCACGGCGGCCGCGGCGGTGAGCATGATCGGCCGGGAACGCCGCACCGCCGCGCCGACGATGGCGTCCCAGCGGTGCTTGCCGGCCTTCTCGTCCTGGTCGATCTGGTCGACGAGGATCACCGAGTTGCGCAGGATCATGCCCATCAGCGCGATCACGCCAAGCGTGGCGACGAAGCCGAACGGCGCCGAGAGGGCAAACAGCGCCAGCGCCACCCCGATCAGGCCGAGCGGCGCGGTCAGGAGCGCCATGGCGGTGCGGCGCATGCTTTGCAATTGCACCATCAGCAGCGTGACCACGGCGACGATCATCAGCGGCATGACGGCCTTGAGGGCGGCCTCGTTCTTCGCCGCTTCCTCGATGGTGCCGCCGATCTCGATGCGGTAGCCGGGCGGCAGGCGTGCGCGGAGCGCGGCGAGCTGCGGGTCGATCTGCTGGGTGACGGTGGGCGCCGTCACCTTGTCGTTGGCCAGGTCGGCGCGCACCTGGATCGTCGGCAGGCGGTTGCGCCGCCAGATGACGCTCTCCTCCAGCACCGGCTCCAGCCGCGCCACCTGGGCGAGCGGCAGCCACTTGCCGGTGGCGGTCGGCACGGGCAGGTCGGCGAGGCGGTCCAGACGGCCGCGCCCGGAGGCGTCGGCGCGCCAGACGACGTCGATCAACTGGTCGCCTTCGCGGTACTGCGTCAGCGCGACGCCCTGCTGGTGCGCCTGCAGCGTCCGGGCAACGTCCTGGCTGGAGACGCCAAGGGTGCGGGCGCGATCCTGGTCGATGACGACGCGCACGCTTTTCGCCTTTTCGTTCCAGTCCAGATGCACGTTGGTCACGTTCGGGTTGGCGCGCATCGTCGCCGCCACCTCGCCGGCGATGCCGCGCAGCGTCTCGAGGTCCTCGCCCCCCACGCGGAACACGACCGGATAACCTACCGGCGGGCCATTCTCCAGTCGCTGCACGCGCGTGCGCAGATGGCTCCAACTGCCGTCGGGCGCGGCGAAGGCGACTTGCAAGTGCTGCCTCACCGCCTCGCGCGCTTCCAGATCCTTCGTCACGACCACCAGCTGGCCGAAATTGTCGTTGAACAGTTGCTGATCGAGCGGCAGATAGAAGCGCGGCGCGCCGTTGCCGATGTAGGACGCGACATTGGCGAGCTGGTCCCGGACGCCATCCTCGGCGAGCAGCGCCTCGACGCGCTTCACCTCCGTCTCCGTGGCCTTGAGCGAGGCGCCCTGCGGCAGCCACAGGTCGACGATCAGCTCGCTGCGGTTCGACGGCGGAAAGAACTGGTATTGCACGCCGAACTTGAACAGGGCCATGCCGCCGGCGAAGGCGAGCACGGTGAGCCCGATGACGGACCAGCGGCGGCGCAGACACCACTCGATCAGGGCCTTGAAGCGGCGGTAGAAGGGCGTGTCGTAGACGTCGCCGTGGTGCGCCTCGCCGTATTTGCGCAAGGCTTTTTCGTCGAGAATCCGGTAGCCGATCCAGGGCGTGAAGATCACCGCCACCACCCACGAGACCAGCAGCGCGATGGTCGTCACGGCGAAAATCGCAAAGGCGTATTCGCCGGCGCCCGACCTGGCGAAACCCACCGGCGTAAACGCGGCCGCCGTGATCAGCGTGCCGGTCAGCATCGGGAAGGCCGTGCTGGTGTAGGCGAAGGTGGCCGCCTTGAACTTTTCCCAGCCCTGCTCGATCTTGACCACCATCATCTCGGCCGCGATGATCGCGTCGTCGACCAGCAGGCCCAGCGCGATGATCAGCGCGCCCAGCGAAATCCGGTGCAGGTCGATGCCGAAGATCTTCATCAGCAGGAAGGTGACGGCGAGCACCAGCGGAATCGACAGCGCCACCACCATGCCGGTACGCAGGCCGAGGCTCAGGAAGCTCACCGCGAGCACGATCGCCACCGCCTCGGCGAGCGTCTTCAGGAACAGATTCAGGGAGACGCGCACGACCGCCGGCTGGTCGGCCACCTGGGTCACCGTCAGGCCGAGCGGCAAGGCTTTTTCCTGGGCGGCGATCTCGGCTTCCAGCGCGCGGCCGAGCGCGATCACGTCGCCGCCCCTGGCCATCGCCACCGCGATGCCGACCGCGTCCCGGCCATCGACGCGCATGCGCGGATTGGGCGGGTCGGCGAAGCCGCGCGTCACCGTGGCGATGTCGCCGAGCCGCAAATGCCGCCCGCCGACGGCGAGTTCGGCTGCCCGGATCGCCTCCACCGAATCGAAGGCGCCCGTGACGCGCAGGCGCACGCGGTCGCTCGCGGTCTCGACGAAGCCCGCCGGCTGCACGGCGTTCTGCCGCGCCAGCGCGTCCGCCACCATGGCGGGCGTCAGGCCGAGGCCGGCCAGTCGTTGCGGCGCCATCTCGACGAAGATCTTTTCGTCCTGGACGCCGAGCAGGTCGACCTTCTTGACGTCCGGCAGGGCACGCAACGCGCGCTGGACGCGCACCGCCGTCCGGCGCAATTCCGCCTGATCGTAGCCGACGCCCGTCAGGGCGTAGATGCTCACGTAGACATCGCCGAAGTCATCGTTTGGCAACGGGCCCTCTACGCCCGCCGGAAGGGTGTGGCGGATGTCGTCGAGCTTTTTCCTGACCTGGCGCCAGGCTTCCGGCGCCTCCTGCTTCGGCGTGTAGTCCTTGAGCTGGATGAAGATCAGCGATTCGCCGGCGCGCGAGGCGGACTTCAGCACGTCGAGCCAGGGCGTTTCCTGCAGTTTCTTCTCGATGCGCTCGGTCAGTTCCGTCTCCACTTCCCGCGCCGTCGCGCCGGGCCACAGCGTGCGCACCACCATCACCTTGAAGGTGAAGTCCGGATCTTCGGCACGACCGAGATCGAGGAGGGCGAGCGTGCCGCCGACCATCAGCACGATCATCAGGTAGAGCACCATCGACGGGTGTTTCAGCGCCCATGCGGAAAGGTTCGGGCCTGTCACGGCGCCACCGCGCGCACTTTCTCGCCGTCGGCGAGCTTGAAGGCGCCGGCGGCGACGATGGTCTCGCCGACCTCCAGCCCCGACTTCACGACCGCGCCGTCGTCGGCGTAGCGCTCGATCTCGATGGCGCGCCGGCTTACCGCGCCGTCGGCGCCGACGACCCAGACCGTCGCCCCGTGTTCGCCCCGGCCCTGTTGCAGGATCGCCGCCAGCGGCACCGTCGGGGCCATGCCGCCTTCCCGCACGAAGCGCACGTTGGCGGACAGTCCGAGCGGCAGATCGGCCGGCGCGTCGGTCAGCGCGACGCGCACCGCGAAGGTGCGCGTCGCCGCATCGGCGGCCGGCGCGATTTCGCGCACCCGGCCGGCGAATCTGCGGCCGTCCCACAACTCGGCCGTCCCGTCGGCGCCGACTTTCAGCGCGCCGACGCGCGACTCGGGCACGGCGATGGCCACCTCGCGCGCGCCGTCGCGGGCGAGGCGGAACACCGCCTGGCCGGCGCCGAGCACCTGGCCCGGCTCGGCGAACACGGCGG
>JAGXSN010000202.1 GCA_018333815.1 Sulfuritalea sp.
ATTATGTCAGAGTTCGTCGAGGCGACCGAGCGGCTGGCGGGCGTGCGCCCGGCGGTGTCGATCTTCGGCAGCGCGCGCATCCCGGCTGACTCGCCGTATTACCGGCTGACCGAGCGCATCGCGCGGCTGCTGTCGGACGCGGGCTTCTCGGTGATCTCCGGCGGCGGCCCGGGCGTGATGGAAGCGGCCAACAAGGGCGCCTTCGCCGGCAAGAGCCCGAGCATTGGCCTCAACATCCAGCTGCCGATGGAGCAGCAGTCGAATCCCTACCAGGACATCTCCCAGAGCTTCCGCCATTTCTTCGCGCGCAAGTATATGTTCGTGCGCTTCGCCAGCGCTTACGTCGTGATGCCCGGCGGCTTCGGCACGCTCGACGAACTGCTCGAAGCCCTCACCCTGATCCAGACCGGCAAGACGCCGCGGATGCCGCTCATTCTCGTCGGCAACGGTTTCTGGAACGGACTGCTCGACTGGTTCCGCGACCGCCTGGTGAAGGAGGCCATGATCCATCCCGACGACATGGATCTGATCCAGATCGTCGAGGAGCCGGAAGCCATCGTCGCGGCGATTTTCAAACACTACGAAACGCGCGGCTTCGACCGCATCCCGGCCGAGCACGATCTGCTGCTCAATTTATAGATAGAATCGGGGCAGCCCATCCGGAAGACCCCCATGTCACGCAACCTGCTTCGCTTCCTTTCCGTCCTCGGCCTGGGCGTCTGCGTTCAGGCAGCAATCGCCCAGCAGCGCCCCGCCGACCTGCAGCCGCTGCCCGAACCTCCCCCGCCGCCGCCCGGCCTGGTCGATCCCGCCCTCGAACCGCAGGTGACGATCCGTCGCCAGGGCGAGGACAAGGTCGAGGAGTACCGCATCCGCGGCCGCCTCTACATGATCAAGGTGACGCCGCCGCACGGCAGGCCGTACTACCTCATCGACCGCAAGGGCACCGGCAATTTCGTGCAGGAAGAAACTGCCGTCGGCGACAAGGGCATCGCGGTGCCGCTGTGGGTCATCCACAGCTTTTGACCGCGCGCCGAAGCAAAGCCCCTATGCAAGCACGTCGTCTGGCCGCCGCCCATGGCGTTTTCTGGCTGTCGGAGGGATTCCGCCTATTTCGCCGCAATCCGCCGCTAATCACCGCGCTGACCCTCGCCTATCTGCTGATCGTGCAGATTCTCGTGGTCGTCCTGCCCGGCATCGGCCCCATCCTTCTGCCCCTGCTGTTGCCGGTCATGACCCTGGTCGTCGCCAACGGCTGCCGGCTGGTCGACCTGGATCGCCGTCCCGACAAGGCCGGCTTGCTCCACGGCGTGAGCGGCAACCTGCCGGCCATGATCCAACTCGGCGGCCTGCAACTGCTGGGCGCCGTGCTGGTGATCCTGCTGGGGATGCTGCTGAACGCGGGCGAGGGGCCGGCCGCCGCCCCGCTGCCGCTGTCGGAAGCGCCCAACATGGGTGCCGGCCAGGGTGCGCCGGGAGGGGCGCAGGCGGCCGATGCCGCCGCCCAGGCCGCCGTGCTGTGGCAGCTGTTCAAGGTGCTGCTCGTTGCGTCGCCGCTGATCCTCGCTTTCTGGTTTGCTCCCTTCCTCGTCGGCTGGGATCGCGTTACACCGTTCAAATCCCTGTTCTTCAGCGCGGTGGCGGGCTTGCGCAACTGGCGCGCCATGCTGGTGTTCGCCCTTGCCGGGGTTGCCATCGCCGGCATCCTGCCCGGAATCATCCTGATCCTGATCGGCCAGATTTCCGGCGCGGCGCTGTCCGCCGTCTTCATCGCGCTGCGTCTGTTGCTCATGTTCCTCGTCGCGCCGATCCTGACCGCCAGCATCTATGTCAGCTACCGCGACATCTTCCGCCCGTCGATCGATACGGATGCCTGATCCCGTCGGTGTTCTCGGTGGCACTTTCGACCCGGTACATCGCGCCCACCTCGCTCTCGCCCGTGCCGCCCTCGACCGCCTCGGCATCGCGCAGGTGCGCTGGATTCCCGTCGGCCAGCCGTGGCACCGCGGGGCGCCCGCGGCTGCGCCCGCCGATCGGGCGGCCATGGTGCGCGCCGCGATCGCGGCGGAGCCGCACTTTGCGCTCGATGCGAGCGAGGTCGAAGCCGGTGCGCCGGGTTATACCGTCGATACGCTTGAGCGCCTGCGCCGCACGCTCGGCCCCGATTGCCCGCTGGTGCTGCTGATGGGCGCGGACGCCTTCCGCGACCTCGCGACCTGGCGCCGCTGGGAGGAGATTCCCGGTCTTGCCCACATCGCCGTCGCCACTCGGCCGGGATTTGCGCTCGCCGACCTGCCTGCGCCGCTGGCGGCGGTCTGCGCGCAGCGCCGTCTTGCCCGCGCCGATTTTTCGCGTTCCCCGGCGGGTGGCATTCATCCCTTCGCGCTCGCCGCCGGCACGGTGTCCGCGACCGCAGTGCGCGCGCTCATCGCGGCAGGGGCCCCGGACGACAGGCTGCTCGAATTGCTGCCCGCGCCGGTTCTCGACTATATTCGTCAACATCATCTCTATCGCATCTGATCCATGGACGTCCGCAAACTGCAACGCATCGTCGTAAATGCCCTCGAAGACATCAAGGCCAAGGACATCGTCGTCATCAACACGCGCAAGCTGTCGGACCTATTCGCGCGCGTCGTCATCGCCACGGGCGACTCGAACCGTCAGGTGCGCGCGCTGGCAAAGAGCGTCGCCGCGAAGGTGCGCGCCGCGGGCGGCGAGATTCTCGGCATCGAGGGCGAGGAGGCCGGCGAGTGGGTGCTGGTCGATGCCGGCGACATCGTCGTCCATGTGATGCAGCCTGGCGTGCGCGCCTATTACGATCTCGAATCGCTCTGGCAGACCAAGCCCCGGCGGGCCGCGGGAACTGCTGTGGCGGCCGGGGAGTGAAACTGATGGTGGCCGCCGTCGGGACGCGCCTGCCGGACTGGATGAACGCCGGCTTCGCCGAATACGCGAAGCGCATGCCGCGCGAGCTGCCGCTCGAACTGATCGAGATCAAGCCCGAGCCGCGCACCACCGGCAAGACCGTGGCGGCGATGATGGCTGCGGAGGGGAAGCGCATCGAGGCGGCGCTGCCGCCGCACTGCCGGCGCATCGCGCTCGACGAGCGCGGCGAAACCCTCGACACGCAGGCGCTGGCGCAACGGCTCGGCCGGTGGCAGGACACCGGCGACGACATCGCCTTCATGATCGGCGGGCCGGACGGCCTCGACCCCGCGCTCAAGCGGGGCGCGCACGAGCAATTGCGGCTCTCCGCGCTGACGCTGCCGCACGGCCTGGCGCGCGTGGTGCTCGCCGAGGCGCTCTACCGCGCCGCGAGTCTGCGCGCGAACCATCCCTACCATCGGGATTGAGCCGAAATGACGACCCTCGAGCCGCGCATCTATCTTGCCTCTCGGAGCCCGCGGCGGCGCGAGCTGCTGACCCAGATCGGGGTGCGTTTCGACCTGCTGCTGTTCCGCAGCGGCGTGCGCACCGACCCCGAAGCCAGCGAGGATGCCCTGCCCGGCGAATCGCCCGCGACCTACGTCCTCCGGGTGGCCGCCGCCAAGGCCGCCCACGGCGCGCGGCTCACGGCCCTGCGGCGCCTGCCCGAACGTCCGGTGCTCTCCGCCGACACCGCGCTCGACGTCGACGGCGAAATCGTCGGCAAGCCGGCCGACAATTCCGAGGCGGCCGCGATACTGGCGCGCCTCTCCGGCCGCACCCACCGCGTTCTCACCGCCATCGCCCTGGCGCAGGGGGCTCGGCTTGAAACCCGTCTATCAACCAGTGAAGTGCGCTTCCGCACCCTGGCGGAGGCGGAAATCCGCGCCTACGTCGCCAGCGGCGAGCCGCGCGACAAGGCCGGCGCCTACGGCATCCAAGGCCGTGCCGCGGTCTTCGTCGCGGAGATTCGCGGCAGTCATTCCGGCATCGTCGGCCTGCCGCTGTGCGAGACGGCCCTGCTGCTGCGCGAATTCGGCTACCCGATATGAATAGCGAGCCGGGCGGGCAATCGATGAACGAAGAGTTCCTGATCAACTTCACGCCGCGCGAAACGCGCGTCGCCCTGATGCTGCAAGGCGCCGTGCAGGAGCTGCACGTCGAGCGCGCCGGCGGGCGCGGCATCGTTGGCAACGTCTACCTTGGTCGCGTCGTGCGGGTCCTGCCCGGCATGCAGTCGGCCTTCATCGAGGCCGGTCTCGAGCGCACCGCCTTCCTGCATGTCGCCGACATCCTGGGCGAAAAGAACGGCAACGTCCGCCCGATCGAGCGCCTGCTGGCCGAGGGCGAAACCGTGATGGTGCAGGCGCTCAAGGATCCGATCGGCACCAAGGGTGCGCGACTGTCGACCCAGATCTCGCTGGCCGGCCGGCTGCTGGTCTATCTGCCGCAGGAGAAGCATATCGGCATTTCGCAGAGGATCGGGGATGAAGCCGGCCGCGAAGCCCTGCGCGGCCGTATCCAGCGCCTGCTGCCGGCCGATGAGGGCGGCGGCTTCATCGTCCGCACCATGGCGGAGAACGCCTCCGACGAGGCGCTGGCGGCGGACATCGCCTACCTGCGGCGCCTCTGGCAGGAGATCCGCCACCGTGCCAAAAACGCGCAGGCGCCATTCCTGCTGCATCATGACCTGACGCTCGCCCAGCGCGTGCTGCGCGACCTGACGGGACCGGAAACGACCCGCATCGTCGTCGACTCGCGCGAGAACTTCCACAAGCTGTCGGTTTTCGCCCAGGAGTACATGCCCCAACTCGCGCCGCTGCTCGCCCACTACACCGGCGAGCGGCCCCTGTTCGACCTGTTTGGGGTCGAGGACGAAATCCAGAAGGCGCTGGCGCGGCGCGTGGACCTGAAGTCGGGCGGCTATCTGATCATCGACCAGACCGAGGCGCTGACGACCATCGACGTCAATACCGGCGCCTTCGTCGGCGCCCGCCATTCCGGCAATTTCGACGACACCGTCTTCAAGAACAATCTCGAGGCGGCCCAGACCATCGCGCGCCAGCTGCGGCTGCGCAATCTCGGCGGCATCATCATCGTCGATTTCATCGACATGGAGTCGACCGACCATCGCAACGCCGTGCTGGCCGAGCTGAACCGGGCGCTGGCGCGCGACCACACGCGCGTCACCGTGAATGGATTCACGCAGCTAGGCCTGGTCGAGATGACCCGGAAGCGCACCCGTGAATCGCTCGAGCAGATCCTCTGCGAACCCTGCCCGACCTGTGGCGGACGCGGCGTGGTCAAGACGACCCAGACCGTCGCCTACGAGATACTGCGCGAACTGCTGCGCGAGGCGCGCCAGTTCGAGGCGCGCGAAATGCGCGTGCTGGCCGCGCCGGCGGTCATCGACCTCTTCCACGACGAGGAATCGCAGGCGCTGGCGATGCTATCCGACTTCATCGGCCGGCCGGTCTCGCTCCAGGCCGGGCCCAGCTACAGCCAGGAGCAGTACGACGTCGTGCTGATGTAGCGCCGCCGCCGGCAAGATCGTCACGGCGTTGTCATGCGAAAGGCGGCCTGAGTTGCAAAACCGTGTCCAGACAATCCGAGCCGGTACAAAACTTTTGCACCACAAACTTCGCGATAGTCAACAAACTTCGCGGTAGTCAATTTGACCGACGCTATCCGGAGCCGGATAATGGGCTGCGTGAACCACCCCACTGAGGAGAACAGAAAATGAACGCGCCAGCAGAAATGATGTCACCATTGCTCTTTACCGACAGTGCCGCCAGCAAGGTCAAGGAATTGATCGCCGAGGAAGGCAATCCCGAACTGAAGCTGCGGGTTTTTGTGACCGGCGGCGGCTGTTCCGGTTTCCAGTACGGTTTCACTTTTGATGAACTGACCAACGAGGACGATACGGTGCTGGAGAAGAGCGGGGTCACGCTCCTGATCGACCCCATGAGCTTCCAGTACCTCGTCGGCGCCGAAATCGATTACAGCGAAGGTCTTCAGGGTTCCCAGTTTGTCATCAAGAACCCGAACGCCACCAGTACTTGCGGTTGCGGTTCCTCGTTCTCGGCCTGAGTTTTCGAGGCCGGGGCGGCTGGTGGGTCGGCCCTCGGAGGGTGGTCGCTCCGTCAAGGGAAGATCGGCCAGCGCAGGCCGGTGGTGCGTCAGTCGAGCAGGGCGATCCGGACGTCGCGGATCGCCTCTATCTTTCGCGACAGGTCGATCGCCCCTGCCTCGAATGCGGCCATTTGCCCCTGAGGCAGCGGGGCGGCCTCAGGCAGGGTTACCGTGAGCGGATTGCGATGCACGCCGTCGATCCTGAACTCATAGTGAAGGTGGGGACCCGTGGCGATACCGGTGGCGCCAACGTAACCGATGATTTCCCCCTGCGAGACCCGCGCTCCCTTGCGGATGCCCGAGGCGAAACCTGAGAGATGGCCGTAAACCGTGGTCTTGTTGCCCGCGTGGCGCAGGATGACTACCTTGCCATAACCGCCCTGAACTCCTGCGAAGTCGACCACTCCGTTGCCGGTGGCCTTGACGCGGGTACCCGTCGGAGCGGCATAGTCGATGCCCCGATGGGCGCGGATCTCGCGCAGTACCGGATGGTAGCGGGCATTGGAGAAGCCCGAGGTGATTCGGGAAAATTCAAGGGGGGAGCGCAGGAACGCCTTTTTCAAACTGCGCCCCGCCAAGTCGTAGTACCCGCCGCTGGCATTTTCGGGCTGGAACCAGAAGGCGTGGCGGCTCTTGCCGTCGTTGATGAATTCGGCAGCGAGGATGCGCTGCGTCCCGAGGGTTTTGCCCTGGTGACTGAGGGTCTCGAAGACGACAGAAAACCTGTCGCCTTTGCGCAAGTCGCGATGGAAATCAATGTCGCCAGCAAAAATGTCCGCCAACTGCATGGCAATGCTGTCGGGTATGCCCGCCTCGTCGGCTGCGCCGAAGAGGGAATGCTTGATCACGGCAGACTTCAGGGAAATCTTTTTGTCGCGGTCGAGCGGCGCGACGCTCGATTTGAAGCCCGACGACATTCTTTCAATCACCAGCGCATTGCCCTCCTCGCCGTTCAAGGGGAAAACCAGATGCTCCAAAAGGCCTTCCCGGGTTATTTTCGCGCTGAAAGTCTTCCCCGGCGCAAGCTGCCGGGCGAGCAAGGCAGCTTGCGCGTCATTGCGCAGAAACGCCGATGCCTCGGCGTCGACTACACCGGATCGATGCAGCAGGCCGGGCAGGTTATCCCCCCGCCGAATCGATATCTCACGCGCGTAGAGTTCGTCACCCTGTTCGACTTGCTGGGGCGCCGGGGCAGCAATCTGTTCGACGATGTCGGAGATCTGCCCAGCGAAAACTTCCGTACTACGGGATGTGCCGAAGGCGGTGGCCATGTAGAGGAACATCAGAGCCAAGCCGGCAGCGGCGGCGACCTTGAGCGGGATCGAAGGCGGCATGCGTGAAATGGGCGAAGACGCTTGGTTTAAAATCGGTTCCATCAAAAACCGCATCTATGAACTGGCCGCCGAGTCTAGCAGACCTGCTCATGGATTCAAATCACGGCACAGAAGCATGACCGATGTCGAAACACAAGTTCGATTGATCAAGCGCGGAATCGAAGAGCTGTTGGTCGAGGGCGAACTCAGGGAAAGATTGAATGCCGGCCGCCCCCTGAGGATCAAGGCGGGTTTCGACCCGACGGCGCCCGACCTTCACCTCGGACATACCGTTCTAATCAACAAGTTGAGACACTTTCAGGAGCTTGGCCACCACGTGGTGTTCCTGATCGGTGACTTCACCGGGATGATCGGCGATCCGACCGGAAAAAACGCGACGCGCCCCCCGCTGTCCCGAGAACAGATCGAGCAGAACGCCTCGACCTATCAGGATCAGGTGTTCAAGATTCTCGATCCGGAGAAAACGGAAATCTGTTTCAACTCTACGTGGTTTGACGCGCTCGGTGCGGCAGGCATGATCAGGCTTGCTGCGCAGCATACCGTCGCGCGTATGCTGGAGCGCGACGATTTTGCCAAACGCCATGCTGGCAACCAGCCGATTGCCATCCACGAGTTTCTATATCCGCTCTGCCAGGGGTACGACTCCGTGGCTTTGCGGGCCGATGTGGAGCTGGGCGGCACCGATCAGAAGTTCAATCTTCTCGTCGGACGCGAGCTACAAAAACATTATGGGCAGCCGCCGCAGTCCATCCTGACCGTTCCCCTTCTGGAAGGACTGGACGGGGTTAGCAAAATGTCCAAGTCCCTGGGCAACTATATCGGCATCACCGAACCTCCCAGGGAAATTTTTGGCAAGTTGATGTCGATCTCGGACACCCTGATGTGGCGTTATTTCGATCTGCTTTCATTCCGGTCGAGCGCGGAAATATCCAGCCTGAAGCAGGGTGTCGATGAAGGGGGCAACCCGCGTGACACCAAGATCATGCTGGCTTCGGAACTGGTCGAGCGTTTCTATGACAAGGCAGCCGCCGTGTATGCGCTCGAAGATTTTCTAGCGCGCTTTCAGCGTGGAGTGATGCCAGAAAACATGCCCGAAGTTTCGATCCCGGCGGCACCCCTTGTCCAGGTGTTGAAGCAGGCCGGACTGGTCGCCAGCACCTCCGAGGCGATGCGGATGATCGCTGGGGGCGGGGTGCGCGTCAATGGCGAGAAGATCGCCGACAAATCCCTGGCGATGATCGCTGGGGACGCGGTGGTGTTGCAGGTGGGCAAGCGCAAGTTCGTCCGCGTCACGCTGGTATGAGACGCTAGCCCGTACAAAAATCTTCATGAATGTTCTTGACGGTATTTTTTGGGTGGATATAATTGCGGACTTTCCTCGCTTAGGCGGGAGTTCTTTAAAAAGATAAACAGCCGATAGGTGTAGGTGCTTGCTGGGTTGGCTGGTGGATTTGGGTGGTGGTGGCGAGATCGAAGCTGCTGCCATGGGGTCTGAGGGGAACCGAGGGCTTTGACCGTAGGGTTACGGATCTGCTGGCGAGAAACCATTAGGTAGCAAAGCGCTTACATTGGAAGAAACGTAAGGTTAAGGAATTGACCTTGTCAGTATTTTGAGGTAGGCGAGCGAAGAGATTGAACTGAAGAGTTTGATCCTGGCTCAGATTGAACGCTGG
>JAGXSN010000203.1 GCA_018333815.1 Sulfuritalea sp.
AAGACCGCCGACCGCCGGCCGGTGAAGAACGCCGACCTGTGGCAGGCGCTCGACGCGCTGGCCGCCGGCCACGCGATCGAATGGCTGTGGGTGCGCGGTCATGCGGGTCATGCAGAGAACGAGAGGGCGGACGCGCTGGCGCGCAAGGCCATCGAGGACAATCGATGAGCGAGTTGAGACGGGTGGTGCTGGACACCGAAACGACGGGCCTCGAGTGGCGCCAGGGCGACCGGATCATCGAGATCGGCTGTGTCGAGTTGCTCAACCGCAAGCTGACCGGCAACCGCTTCCAGCGCTACCTCAATCCGGAGCGTCCGGTCGCGGCGGGCGCGCAGGTGGTGCATGGGCTGACCGATGAGTTTCTCGCCGACAAGCCGAAGTTCGCCGAGATCGCCGACGAGCTGATCGAGTTCGTTGCCGGAGCCGAGGTGATCATCCACAACGCGCCGTTCGACACCGGTTTCCTCGACCACGAGCTGGGCCTGATCGACCGTCCCGAGCTGAAGGCTCTGTGCCGGACGGTTACCGACACGCTGAAGATGGCGCGTGACCTGCGGCCCGGCAAGAAGAACAACCTCGATGCCCTGTGTGTCGAGTTTGGCGTCGACAACGCCGGTCGCCAGCTGCATGGCGCGTTGCTCGACGCGGAGCTGCTCGCCGAGGTTTATCTGGCCATGACCCGAGGACAGGAAAGCCTGATGATGGACCTGGAGGCGGGCGACCCCGAGGCCGCCGCCTTCGCGCATGGCGAGCGGCCGGCGATCCGCCTGCTGGTCGCCTCGGCCGAGGAGTTGGCCGAGCACGAGCGCGTACTGGCCGAGATCGACAAGGCAAGCGGCGGCAAGACCCTCTGGCGGGCGCTGACGGCCTGAAAGCGCCGCCCTCGGCGTCCAACGAGTCAGACTGCGCAGAAGAATAGGGCGACCACCGTCGCCGCGTTGTCGGCCCCGGCGGGACGGCGGTTCAGCCGGCCGGTTCGAAGAACAGCGCGCCGAGGGGCGGCAGCCGGAGCAGCAGCGAATGCGGGCGGCCGTGGTGCGCCCGGTCGTCCGCCGTGACTTCGCCGGCGTTGCCGATGCCGCCGCCGCCGTAGCAGGGCGCGTCGCTGTTGAGCAGTTCGCGCCAGCGACCGCCCCCGCCAACATCGGGAACGCCGACGCGGTAGCCTTCGCGCGGCACCGGCGTGGCGTTGAGCACGACGAGCATCGTTTCGCCGTGCGCGCCCTTGCGCAGGAAGCTGATCACGCTCTCGTCGCTGTCGTGGCAATCGACCCACTCGAAGCCGTCGTTGCCGAAATCGCGGGCGAAGAGGGCGGGGCGGCTTTTGTAAATCCGGTTGAGGTCGCGCAGCCAGGCCTGCGCGCCGGCGTGCGGCCAGTATTGCAGCAGGTGCCAGTCGAGGCTCTTGTCGTGGTTCCATTCGCTCGTCTGGCCGAATTCGCTGCCCATGAACAGCAGCTTCTTGCCGGGATGCGCCCACATGGCGCCGAGCAGCAGGCGCAGGTTGGCGAAGCGCTGCCATTCGTCGCCGGGCAGCTTGGCCGCAAGCGAGCCCTTGCCGTGCACCACCTCGTCGTGGGAGATCGGCAGCATGAAGTTTTCGTGGAAGGCATACCAGATGCTGAAGGTGATCTGGTCGTGGTGATACTTGCGATGGATCGCTTCGTGCGCGAAATAGTCGAGCGTGTCGTGCATCCAACCCATGTTCCACTTCATGCCGAAGCCGAGTCCGCCCAGCCAGGTCGGGCGCGAAACCATCGGCCAGGCGGTGGATTCCTCCGCGATGGTCTGCGTGTCGGGAAAGTCGCGATAGACCGCCTCGTTGAGTTGGCGCAGGAACTGGATCGCGGCGAGGTTTTCCCGGCCGCCATGTGCGTTGGGAATCCACTCGCCTTCCTTGCGCGCATAGTCGAGATAGAGCATCGAGGCGACCGCATCGACGCGCAGGCCGTCGATGTGGTACCGGTCGAGCCAGAACAGCGCGCTCGACAGCAGGAAGGAACGCACCTCGTGGCGGCCGTAGTTGAAGATCTGGCTGCTCCACTCCGGATGGTAGCCCTGGCGCGGGTCGGCGTGCTCGTAGAGGGCCGTGCCGTCGAAGTAGGCCAGGCCGTGCTGGTCGTTGGGAAAGTGCGAGGGCACCCAGTCGAGGATGACGCCGATCCCGTGCTGGTGCAGATGGTCGACGAGGAACATGAAATCCTGCGGCGAGCCGTAGCGCGCGGTGGGCGCGAAGAAGCCGGTGACCTGGTAGCCCCAGGAACCGTAGAACGGGTGTTCCATCACCGGCATCAGTTCGACATGCGTGAAGCCCATGTCGACGCAGTAGTCGGCCAGTTGCGGCGCGAGTTCGCGGTAGCCGAGCGGTCGACCCGGGTCGTCGGGCGAGCGGCGCCAGGAGCCGAGATGAACTTCATACACCGCCATCGGTGCGTCGAGGGCATTGGCCCGCTTGCGCCGCGCCATCCAGTCCGCATCGTTCCAGGCGTAATCGAGTTCCGCGATGACTGAGCCGGTGGCGGGCGCGACTTCGGCGGCAAAGGCGAAGGGGTCGGCCTTGTCCACCTTGTAGCCGTGCAGGGCGGATTCGATATGGAACTTGTAGCGCTGGCCGGCGTGGACGCCGGGCACGAAGCCTTCCCAGATGCCGGAACCGGCGTGAATCTGCTTCAGCCAATGGCGGTGGCGGTGCCAGCCGTTGAAATCGCCCATGACGGAAACGGCGTGGGCGTTCGGCGCCCAGACCGCGAAATGGCAGCCGGCGACGCCGGCGCGGACTTCCGGGTGCGCGCCGAGGCAGTCGTGCAGGCGGGTGTGGCTGCCCTCGTGGAAAAGATGGAGGTCGAGGTCGCTGAGCTTGCTGGAAAGGGTCTGAAGGGAGGTCATGGCGGTGATTGGCGATCCTCGGGCAGGGGGCTCTGCCGGTCGAACCGCATTAGACCGCTAGACGAGCGGCTTGGAAAGGGGGGAAATCGCGCGCGCGCCCATGTCGCGCAGGCGGCCGACCATGATCCTGACCAGCATGAGGAGGAACTTGTTCGCCAGGCGCGGGTGAAGGGCGACGATTTCGTTGAGATCCGCCTTCGACATGACCGCGAAGCGTGTCGGCTCGGCAGCGACGCAGCTGGCGAAGCGGCGCTCGCCGTCGATCATCGACATTTCGCCGAGGATGCTGCCCGGCCCGACCATCGCCAGGCTATGCACCGCGCCGCCGAGGTCGGTCTTGCGCACGACAACCTGACCCGACAGCAACACGATCAGATGGTCGCCTTCCTCGCCCTCCTGCAGCAGCACCGTGCCGGCAGGGGCGCCGAAGCAGTGCATGAACTGGCAGAATTCCTCGACCTCGTAATGGTAGAACTCGTCGAACAGCGCTTCGTGGTTGATGGCGACGCGCACCTCGCCGGCGAAGGCGCAGGCGCCGCCAAGGTATTCGATGTCGCGATACAGGGAGGGACGGGAGTCGGCGCTTCGCACGCCCCCAATATAGCATCCTGCGCGGGAGTCGGCGCTGGCGCGACGGCACGGGTGTCGCGCGCGGTTTCAGGGGCCGGGCAGCAGGTATTGCACCGCCCACAGCACGCCCATGCCGATGATGAAGGGCAGCCAGGGATTGCGCCAGCGCAGCGCGACGGCGATCACCGCCAGGCCGGCAAACAGGCGGGGATTGAACGGATCGACCTCCCCCTGCGCCAGCAGCAGGTCCGGCATCACAAGGGCCGACAGGGCGGCGGCCGGCGCGTAGCGCAGCGCGCGCAGGATCACCGCTGGCAATTGGCCGCGTTCGCCGATCACGATGAAACTGCCGCGCGTGAGCAGCGTGGTTGCCGCCAGCAGCAGGAAGGCGATCCATAGCCAGACCCCTTCGATCATGGGGCGGCCCGCTTTTCGTTCCAGCGTTCGGCGAGAAATCCCGCAACGATGCCCAGCAAGATGGCGACAAAAAGACCGAGGCGCAGCGGCAGGCCGCGCAGCAGCACGGCGCCCAGTCCGCCGACCAGCGCGGCCAGCAGCATGGGGCGCGAGCGCACCATCGGCACGACCATGGCCATCAGCGCGATCGTGCCCATGAATTCGAGCGACCAGTCGGCCGGCACGAAGCCCGCCCCGAAAACTCCGACCAGCACCCCGCCTTGCCAGAGCGTCCAGCCGTAGAGCGAGGGCGCGATGTAGTAACCCCAGCGCCAGACCGGATCGCGCGTTTCCGCGAGCCTGGGGCCCAGCACCGCGAAGGCGTTGTCGGTAAGCAGGAAACCGCCGACGATACGGCGCGGCAGGGATTGTTCCCTGAGGGAGGGGGCGATCGCCGCGCTGAAGATGACGAAGCGCAGATTGAGCACCATGCCCGTGACGAAGATCAGCCACAGCGGCGCGCCGCTGGCGATCAGCGGCAGCGCGCCGAGCTGGGCCGTGGCGGCATAGACGAGTAGGCTCATGCCGATCGATTCGGGCGCGTCCAGGCCGGACGAGCGCATGGCGATGCCGGTGACGATCGCCCAGGGGATGAAACCGACCGACACCGGAACAAAGGCGCGCAAGCCGGCTGCGGCGCCTGAGCGGAATGCGGGGTTCAATGCCATGTCGTGTCGTCGGCCCTGATGGAACGACAAAGGCCCCGCGCGCGGGGCCTCGTGTCCTGGTGGGCGGTACTGGGATCGAACCAGTGACCCCTGCCGTGTGAAGGCAGTGCTCTACCGCTGAGCTAACCGCCCGGTGAGTGTGCGGATTATAGACTTACCCGATGACGGCGGCGATGGCCTTGGCCACGTAGTCGATGTTGCGGGTGTTGAGCGCGGCCACGCAGATGCGGCCGGTGGAGACGGCGTAGATGCCGTACTCGGCGCGCAGTTTCTCCACCTGCGCGGCGGTCAGGCCGGTGTAGGAGAACATGCCGCGCTGCACGCTGATGAACTCGAAGCCGGCGGCGCCGTTGGCAGCGAGCTTGTCGACCAGGCTGGTGCGCATGGCGCGGATGCGGTCGCGCATGCCGGCCAGATCGTCTTCCCACATCTGGCGCAGCTCGGGGCTGGCCAGCACGGCCGCGACCACGGCGCCGCCGTGGGTGGGCGGGTTGGAATAGTTGGTGCGGATCACGCGCTTCACTTGCGAGAGCACGCGGGCCGACTCGTCCTTGCCGGCGGTGACGATGGTCAGCGCGCCGACGCGCTCGCCGTAGAGCGAGAAGGACTTGGAGAAGGAGCTGGAGACGAAGAACTGCAGGCCGGAGGCGGCGAACAGGTCGAGCGCGACGGCATCCTGCTGGATCCCGTCGGCGAAGCCCTGGTAGGCCATATCGATGAAGGCGACGAGACTCTTTTCCTTCACGGCGGCCACGACTTCCTGCCACTGGGCGGCGGTCAGGTCGGCGCCGGTCGGGTTGTGGCAGCAGGCGTGCAGCACGACGATGCTCTTGGCGGGCATCGCGGCCAGCGCGGCCTTCATGCCGGCGAAGTCGACGCCGCGGGTGGCCGTGTCGTAATAGGCGTAGTCCTTGACCGGGAAGCCGGCGCCCTCGAACAGGGCGCGGTGGTTTTCCCAGCTCGGGTCGGAGAGGTAGACGCCGGCGTCGGGCAGCAGGCGCTTGAGGTAGTCGGCGCCGACCTTGAGGGCGCCCGTGCCGCCGAGGCACTGGCAGGTGATGGCGCGGCCGGCGGCGAGAAGTTCCGAATCCCTGCCGAACAGCAGGTTCTGCACGGCGCCGTTGTAGGCGGGCGTGCCCTCGATCGGCTGGTAGCCGCGCGGCGGCTGGGTTTCGAGGCGGGTTTTTTCGGCCTGCTTGACGGCGGCCAGGAGCGGAATCTTGCCGTCGTCGCCGAAGTAGACGCCGACGCCGAGGTTCACCTTGTTCGGGTTGGTTTCGGCGTTGAAAGCTTCGTTGAGGCCCAGGATCGGATCGCGGGGGGCCATTTCGACGTGGGCGAAGAGGGAAGTGCTCATGGGGGCTAGGCTCTGGAAAGTGAAAATGGATACAAGCGCATGATGATACCAACTTGCGCCGTCCCGCTGGCGCCGACTTTTCTAGGTCGCAGTCTGCTCTCGCGCCATTTCCGCCAATTCCTCCGGGGTAAATACGCGCGAGCGGGTATGGAAGGCCTTGCCTTCCGGCCCTTCGAGCGAGAAGGTGCCGCCGGTGCCCTCGATCACGTCGATGATGAGCTGGGTGTGCTTCCAATATTCGTACTGCGCCTTGCCGATGTAGAAGGGGCAGCCGCCGATGTCGCCGAGATAAACGTCGCCCGGACCGATCATGATTTCGCCGGGGAGCAGGCAGTTGGCGGCGCTGTTGTCGCAGCAGCCGCCGGACTGGTGGAACATCGGGCTGCCGCCGTGTTGCTGCTTGAGCCGCTCGATCAGTTCGAGTGCGGCGGGGGTGGCGACGACTTTTTCGACCATGGACGTCTCCTGGAAAAACGGGGGCGGACCGGCGGCCCGCCCCCGCAACTCGCATTGCGCGAGGGGGAGGAATCAGAAGAAACCGAGTTTCTGTTCGGCGTAGCTGACCAGCAGGTTCTTGGTCTGCTGGTAGTGGTCGAGCATGACCTTGTGCGTCTCGCGGCCGATGCCGGATTCCTTGTAGCCGCCGAAGGCGGCGTGGGCCGGGTAGGCGTGGTAGCAGTTGGTCCACACGCGGCCGGCCTTGATGGCGCGGCCCATGCGGTAGGCGACATTGCCGTTGCGGCTCCAGACGCCGGCGCCGAGGCCGTAGAGTGTGTCGTTGGCGATCGCCAGGGCTTCGGCCTCGTCCTTAAAGGTGGTCACCGCCAGCACCGGGCCGAAGATTTCTTCCTGGAAGATGCGCATCTTGTTGTGGCCCTTGAACAGGGTCGGCTGCACGTAATAGCCGCCATCGAGGTCGCCGCCGACCTGGGCCTGGGCGCCGCCGGTCAGCACCTGCGCGCCTTCCTGCTTGCCGAGATCGAGGTAGGAAAGAATCTTGGTCAGTTGTTCCTTCGAGGCCTGGGCGCCGAGCATGGTGTCGGTGTCGAGCGGGTTGCCCTGCTTGATCGCCTTGACGCGGGCCAGGCAGTGCTCCA